>CAJABS010000136.1 GCA_903938075.1 uncultured Chloroflexota bacterium
AGACCTCGCTGCGGCAAATGGCGTCACCGCCGACCCAGCCGTGGTTGCGAGCGAATGGGCCAAAGAGACAACGCTTCCAGAGCTGCGACTCTTCCGCCGCATCAGCATCGATGCCGCCAACGACCCGAAGACGAGGAAGCCGACGGCCGCTACACGTGCAGCGGCGAAGGCCAAGGCTGAGGCGATCCTTGCCGAGATCAAGGCGGGCGGAGATTTTTCCACGATCGCGAAGCGAGATTCCGATGACTCATTTGCTGAACTCGGCGGTCTCGTTGGTTGGACGGCGAAGGCCGAAGATCCGACAGATGATCTGGGATACGCGGCCGCTTGGGCACTCACGCCATCGGTGGACGGCTCAACCCAGCCAATGACCGACGTGATTGCGCGTTCCGATGATCAGTTCGTCATCTTCCGTCTTGAGAAGTCCCAGGCGTCAAAGCTTGATCCAGATTTCGACAAGCAGATCAGCGATGCCGGGATTGATCGCGGCCTCTACGAGCGCATGACCGAGGAGCGCGCCTTGAGCACCGCCCTCAGCGAAAAGATCACGGCACAACTACTCGCTGGTCCAGTGGAGCAGCGCGAAGTCAGCTACGTCGCGGCTACTATTCCAGAGAAGGATGATGCGCAGGTTCAGGTCAGCCACATCCTCTTTAGCCCAAAGGATGACCCGAACACAGCAGGCGATCTCGATCCGACCGATCCAGCCTGGGCCGCCGCCGAGAAAGAGGCGAACGACCTTGTTGCTCGATTGAAGAACGGATCAAGCTTTGAGACCGAGGCGAAGAAGAGTGACGACAAGTCCTCTGGCGCCGACGGCGGGCTCTTGGCATGGGCACCAAAGGGGACGTACGTTCCAGAGTTTGACACCGCCATCTGGGCCGATGGGGTGAAGAGCGACGACATCCTTGGCCCAATCAAGACGCAGTTTGGTTATCACGTGATCAAGTTCGATGCGCGCCGCGCGTCGCTCAAGGATCGCCTCGACGAGCTCGCAACATCACTGGCGGCCGCCGGTGTGGACTTCAAGGAGGCGGCCACGACCGCTACGAACACCATTGAAGAGCTCACCTTCGCGAGCCCAGGGTATGTGCCGAAGTACACCGTGAATCCAGAACTTGGCAAGGTGGTGTGGGGCCTGAAGGCGGGCGGCACCAGTGCCGTTGTCGAGAGCTCCAACACCTATCTCATCGTGCATGTTGATGGCGTGGAGACACGCGAGCTGACGGCTGATCAGATCACTGGCATCAAGGCGAGCGGCTTCTCAATCTGGCTCGACCTCTATCGCTCCGCAGCGCGCGTAGCGATTGACGGCGCCGTTGTGCAGGAGGCTGGGGCTTCGCCAACTCCGTGACCGCGAACGGGTTCACCGGATCTCTCGACGCACTCATCGCGGCTGCACAAGGTGCGGATGCGAGCCTGAATCCAGCGAACGGCATCACCGTCGTCGCCTTGAGCCAGTGCGGTGCCACCGCGATTGATACCGGGCGACCGTTGATCCTGCTTGTAGACACAGCACCAAGCGCAACGCATCTGCCGGGCCGGCTCGGCACTGGCTGGGAGCTGATCACTCGCCTCTACGGCGCTGATCGAGCAGTCACGCTTCTACCGAGTGGCCGCGTTAGCACCGTTGCCGCATCTGGCAGCGGTGGCGCAGGGGAGAGCCAGGCGATCTATCTCGCAGGGCTTGATCCGCTAGATTCCTTCGCCACACCGTGGACGATGCCGTGGCTGAGCGCCCGTCTCCGTGCACCCGACGGCTGCCCGTGGGATCGCGAGCAGACGCACTCCTCGCTGGCGAAGCACCTCATCGAAGAGGCCTGGGAGCTGCACGATGCAATCGCGGCACTCGAGTCGGCGAGCGAGGGGGAGCGACCACGGGCGATCGCCGACCTCGCCGAAGAGCTCGGCGACGTGCTGCTGCAGGTGGTGTTGCACGCACAGATCGCGCAGGAGCGGGGCGACTTCGATCTTGCCGATGTACAGGATGGTCTCGTGCGCAAGATCGTTCGCCGACACCCACACGTCTTTGGTGATGCGAGTGCGGAGACCACACGTGACGTACAACGGAACTGGGAGGCGATCAAGGCGGGCGAACGTGCCGCAGCCGGCGAAGGCGAAAAGCCGAAAGGCGCACTGGACGGAGTGAGCCGCGGGCTCCCGGCCCTCTCGGCGAGCCGCGAGCTGCAGGACCGCGCGAGTGCTGTTGGGTACGACTGGCCAACCCTCGACGGCGTACGGGCGAAGATCAGTGAAGAGTTGGCCGAGCTCGATGAGGCGCTCGCCGAGGCGGGCCACCCTGATCAGATCACCAGCACGCTAGCGTCAAGCGCCGCAGCCTTGGCACACGCGCAAGAGGAGCTCGGCGACGTGCTCGCCGTGATCGTGAACCTGGGTCGCCGCAGCGGCATTGATGCCGAGGCGGCGCTCCGTGGAGCCAATGACAAGTTCCGACGTCGCTTCGCCGAGGTTGAGCGTCGCGCCGCTACTCGCGGAATCTCGCTAAAAGATGCAGACTTCACCACATTAGATGCGCTCTGGGATGAGGCGAAGGCCGCCGAGCGCGAAGCGAAAGGGTAGGGGGCACCATGAGTAAGGTACGAGCCGACGGGCGCGCGGTAGATCAACTCC
>CAJABS010000137.1 GCA_903938075.1 uncultured Chloroflexota bacterium
CAATCAGCGCCCGGCTCACAATGTACGCACGATCGCGATGCGGTGACGCCACCACGGTGATGATGCTGATTGACCCGACTGGGACGCTCCCAACCGCGTGCCAGACGCCAATGCCACCCTCGCCAGCAAGCCCATCGTCAATTAATCGCTCGCAGATGTCGTTAATCTCTGCGAGCGCGTAGGGTTCGGCCGCCTCGTACTCAAGGGCCAGCACGCGCTCGTCAGCGAATTGCGCAGCTGCTGCCTCTTCGCCTGGCGCTGGCGTTCCAGGAGAGATCCGTGTGCGTCCAACAAAGACCACGATCGCACCATCGGAACTCGTCGCAATCTCGGAGATGAGCTGCTCTACGGCGTCGTTTGGCAGCGGCGCGGCAGTGATCTTTACCGAACGCCGCCCACGGGAGCCGCCACTCGCTGGAGGAAGGAGCGCGATCTCATCGTCTGGGTGCACGCGGATCTGCGAAAGGTTGGCATCACGGGCCACTAAAGCTCCGTTCAACCCCAACCGCAGGTGTGGTCGCAGTGAATCGAGCCCGGGTCGTGTGGCGAAGAATTGATCAACGAGTTGTGCAGCGCTTGCGTCATCGTCAAGGTTGATCTCGATCTGATCGGCACCCTCACGAGCCCGAAGCATCGCGAATAGACGGACGCGCACCTGCATCGCTAGACGAGGATACCCGCTCCGAAGAAGAGGCCGCTCGCAAGGATCGTGCCCGTGATCACCGCGCCAAGGTCAATGTAGAGGAGGCCGGTGGCCGACTCCATGGAGCGAGCGCGTGCGGTGCGCCAGCCGGCGTATGTGAGAAGTGCTGGGAAGATGAGTCCAATGAGGAGCCGCAGGATGGCGAAGAAGTCCCAGCCGGCACCGAGTCCGCCAAGCCCCATCAGTTGCCAGATCAAGAAGAGCGCGATCTGCACGGCAACTCCTGCGCCGAGCGCGCGGCTGAGCAGCAGGAGTGGCGACTCTGGAAGTTTCGGTGTCACCAGATACCAGTGCGCCAAGATCATGGCGGCGAACGCGCAACCGGTGACATAGGTGAGGATGAGGAGTTGTGACGCTAGAGCGATCGCGATGAGCGGCGTTGTCCCCCAACCGAGCGCCCCGACCAGAATCACACCAGCGCCAACCGCCACCGTGATCGCGCCGACGATGCGACCATCGCTCCCGCGGGCAATCCGCAGCGTCCAGAGTGTGGCGAGGGAGGCGACAAGGACGAGGAGGAGGCGACGCAGCGCGTCAAGCTCGGGGCCTGCCGACTGAATCGGTGCCCCAGCCTCTGGCACAGGGAGTGCGCCGTCTGCGAGCCAGGCGAGGAAGGCCCAGCCGCCCGCGGCGAAGACGGTAAATCCGCGGTAGCCGCGCGTGGACTCTGCGCGATGGGTGAGCAGGAGGAGCGCGGCAAGTGAGCCAACGGCGAGGGCCACAAGCACCACCCAGTTAATGAAGGCGAGGGAACGGGCGATGCTCTCGACGGACATGCAGCGAGCGTAGCACTCACCCGCGGCCCAACCTCCTCGCAGGCGGTCCAAGGATCGGCGAGAATAGGGCGATGAGTGATGCATCGCGAGCCAAACGCAGAAGTGTGCCGCTCCCTCCTGCACTGAGCACACCGAGTGCAGCGCAGGGTGAGGCCGCGCCAGTAGAGGCGGTGCGTGCGATTGCCGCACTCCTTGGTCGCGCGGCACTCCCCG
>CAJABS010000138.1 GCA_903938075.1 uncultured Chloroflexota bacterium
AGAAGTGTGGTGCCCAGACCGGGACTTGAACCCGGATGACTTGCGTCATACGCCCCTCAAACGTACGCGTATACCAATTCCGCCACCTGGGCACAGGTGCTGGTATCGAGGAAGGGACTTGAACCCATACGTCCTTGCGGACACTGGCTCCTGAAGCCAGCGCGTCTGCCAATTCCGCCACCTCGACCCGTTCGAACCCCCTAATCGCTCAGGGGGTCGCGAGGCGGAAGGATAGCACAGCCCGCAGGTAGCTCTCTGGCTCATCAACGAGCATTGGGGCCACCTGAGTGACGCGGCTTGAGGACAAGAGTTCAGCGGCACGGAAGCGGATTGGCAGGATGTAGTTCGTCTCTGCGAGCCACTTCTGGAGGGCCACCAAGGCCGCCGTGCGCGCAGCGCGATCACCCGGCTGGCGAGCGCGATTGAGCAACAGATCGAGATCCTTCAGCTGAATGCCCGCGATGTTGCCCCCGGTCAGGACTGCCCCCGAGCCGAGGAGCGGATAGAGATCAACATCAATGCCCACATCAACGTTCAGAACGGCTAGTTGGAAGGAACCTGAGGCAAGTCGAGCCGTCAGATCAATAGGCGAGAGCTCCGTGACGCGTGTAGGGATACCAAAGGCCGTCCATGCCGCCGCCGCCTGTGCTGCGACCGCAGCATCAACAGGGTGCGCCAGTGCTGGCAGCGTCAGAATCTCAAGGCTTGCCGCTCCGCCACCTGGGAGCGACCATCCAGCCTCCCCCTTCTTCCACTTGACCGCCTTGAAGAGGCTCGTCGCATAGTCAACCCCGCTCTTTGCATCGGGGAGTGCGGTCCAGCCCCACGAGAGCGGCGATACCGGTGTTCGCGCAACAGAACCGCCGAACACTGTGGTGATAGCAGCAGGGTCGAGAAGTGCGGCTAAACCTGCTCGGAGTCGAGGATCACGCAGCACGCTCCCGGGTCGCAAGTTCGTGGCGATACCCGAGAACACGGTGGTCCCAAGTTCAATCGTGCTGCCGCGGGCTGCAGTGCCACGGCGAGCATCGGCGATGTCCAATCCCACAAGCTGATCAAGAGAGCTGGCGCTCCACCCACTCAGCGCGGAGGCGGCGTCAGGGAAGAAGTAGAGCGCAATCTTCTCTGCTGAAGTGCCAGCAGCAGTGAGTGATGCCGTGTCAGCGGCGAGGAGGTCGGTACGTCGGATCAGGCCGGCTCCTCCAGAAGAGATGCTGGTGATGCGATAAGGGCCAGTCCCCTGCGGGACCTTTGCCGCGTCAGAGTCTGGGATCTGTGCCGCGCTGAGTCCGGCGAACTGTGTCGCGGAGAGGAGTGGCAACGAGCCGAGCATTGTCGGCAGATTCGCGAGCGCCCGCGAGGCGCTGAGCCGGACGGTACCCGCAGCATCACCCTCTTCAGCAGTGATGGACTGCCAATAGCCGCCCGCGGTACCGAGCTCCGATGCAATGGCGACTGTCGTCAGCACATCGGCCGCGGTCACCGTGGATCCGTCTTGCCACCGTGCAGCTGGGTCTAGGCTAAAGGTCCACGAGAGGCCGTCGGCGGCAACGCCCCACGTCGACGCGACGTCGGGCCCTGGCCACCCACTCGCATCAAGGCGCGTCAGACTCCGATACGTCAGTGCAACGACGGCACGATCTGCAGCGGTTTCAGCGAAGAGTGGGAGTGGCGTTGACGCGATTCCGACAACGCCGACGGTCAGTACGCCTTCGCCAGAGGGCAGCTCTCCACCTGGAACACCGACCCCGGGAATCTGGGTGCTCACAAGGCCGAGCTGGGCGGCTCCAGCAAAGAGTGCCGCTGCGGCGAAGAGCGCCGCGATGACCTTGCGGGTTACTCCCTGTTGAGCGCCGTATTGCCTGCGCACCAGGGCGGTCCGGCTTAGTTCGTCTGCAGGTAGCCGAGCACCGAGAAGCCGACGAAGAGAAGGATCAGCGCGACCGTGAAGCGGAGCAGTTGACGCTCAACCCCGCGGCGGGAGCGATAGACGCTGGAATCTCCACCGAACGCCGAGCTGAGGCCAATCCCGCGGGACTGCATCAGGATGGCGATGATCAGGAAGATGCTGACGACGATCTGCCCGAGGGCAAGTAGTGGATTCATTGGTCCTCCTCATTTGGACTATCTGTTCTTGGTCTGATTCTACCACCCGACCCGCACGGGATGCGCCTGTGGGCTAAGGCCGCAGGAGCGACTCACCCGTCATGGCGGGATCCGGGTGAAGGCCCAAGAGGGCACAGGCGGTAGGGGCGATATCTCTCAGGTCCCCCTCAGCCAAGGCTGGCCCTCGGCCATCGCCGTACGCGACCAGCAGTGGCACACGCTGCAGGGTGTGGCTGGTGAGCGGCGAGCCATCAGTGCTGCACATCTCCTCGGCATTGCCATGGTCACCCGTAATCAGCAGGGTGGCGCCAGCCGCCGCCGCTGCTGCTGCAATGACGCCAATGGCCCGGTCTGTGGCTTCACATGCGCGCACTGTGGCGGCAAAGTCACCCGTATGCCCGACCATATCTGGGTTCGCGATGTTGGCAACAATGAAGCTCTCGTCGCCATGCTTAAGTGCGGCGACCACCGCCGCCGCGATCGCCTCCGCCTGCATGTCAGGTGCTACGTCGTAGGTGGCAACACGGTCACTGGGGATAAGGGTACGCCGCTCACCCGGAAAGGCCTCTTCGATGCCACCGTTCAAGAAGTAGGTGACATGCGCGTATTTCTCTGTCTCCGCAACGTGCAGTTGACGCAGGCCTGCAGCGGCAACGATTCCAGCAAGTGATGGCACAACAGAGGGCCCGAAGATTGGCTGCACCAACGCAAGCCCCTCACCCTCTCCGTAGGAGGTCATCCCCCAACAGCGCACAGGGAGTGCGCCCGGGCGGGTAAGTTCGACCATCTCTGGCGCGGCAAGGGCACGGATGAGCTGCCGAGCTCGATCGGCGCGGAAGTTTGCATGGATCACAACATCGGTTGGGGCAAATCGCACCGTAGCGGCATCGCGCAGCGCCACTCTCGTTGGCAGAACAAACTCATCGCTCTCCCCACGCGCATACGCCTCTCCCAGGGCCACCTCTGGGCTGCTCGCATAGCGATCGCCGTCAAGGACGATGCTCTCGAGCGCGGCCGCGGTGCGCTCCCAACGGGCGTCGCGGTCCATGCCGTAGTAGCGACCACCGATCGTCGCGATTTGTGCAGACGGCGCCGCCTCCCTCATGCGCTGCTGGAAAGAGGCAAGGGCTGCCGCCGCCGATCGGGGCGGCGTATCACGGCCATCGAGAAGCAGGTGCACAAGAATTCGCGGGACACCAGCCTTGTGAGCGGCGCGCAGTACCTCGATCGCATGGCGGTCGTTGGCGTGCACTCCGCCACTCCCAAGCAGCGTCAACAGGTGGAGGCCACTCTCTCGCGCTGCAGCGATTGCGCTGCGCAGGCCGCTCATCTCTTCAAACGAGCCGTCGGTAATCGCCGCATCAATACGTGGCAAATCTTGTGGCACGCGCTGCCCGCTCCCAATATTGAGGTGACCGACCTCGCTATTGCCCATCTGGCCAGCCGGAAGCCCGACCGCTTCGCCGCTTGCCCCGAGTGTCGTGTGAGGGTGCTGGGCAGAGAGCGCACGCCAGATGGGCATAGAGGCGGCAGCAATCGCGTCACAGGCACCGCCGCTGCTGACGCCAAATCCGTCGACGATGATCAACGCCAGTCGAGGTCTTGCACCCGCCATCATGCAGGCTCCGTCACGGCCAGCGCGGCGCGCACGATGGCCACGAAGCGATCCGCGTGGAGGGAGGCGCCACCGACAAGGAGCCCATCGAGGCCGGTGCGCGCCGAAGGTGTGCCGAACCACGTTGCGGCAGAAGCGGCGTCAACGGAGCCGCCGTAGAGCACGGGGAGCTCTTCACGATTGAGTGCACTCCGAAGGCCGCTGGCAATCGCCTCGGCAATCTCCACCGAAGCCGGATTTCCGGTGCCAATCGCCCATACAGGCTCATAGGCGATCACGAGTCCTGCGGCGTAGAGCTGCGTTGCGTTGCACCCGGCGCGCTCCGCGGCGGCGAAGGCCGCCGCACATTGGGCTTGCACGAAGTCGACACGCGCCGCGATGTCCGCGCTCGGAAGGTTATCGCCAAGACAGAGCACAGGTGCCAAACCGGCCGCCACAACTCGCGCCAACTTCACGCCGACAGCCTCATCGCTCTCGCCCCGATCGCGTCGGCGTTCCGAGTGGCCCACGATGATCGCGGGGGCAATTCCAACGAAATGCTCAGCAGGGATCTCACCCGTGAATGCTCCCGCGCTGCTGAGTGAGACATCTTGTGCGGCAACGTCGATTCCGGCCTCGGGGTACTCGCGACGGAGGAGCGAGGCGACAGGGACGAGACCGAGCGCGCTCGGCGCAAGAAGTAGGCGAAGACTCGAGGGACTCCCCTTGACCTTGAGGGCGCTCCCTAGCTCTTCGGCAATCGCCTTGGCGAGCGCAACCTCTTCGCTTGGCGGAAGGTTTGCCTTCCAGTTCGCAATAACCGTGATCTGCCGACTGCTCATGCGTGAATCATCGCAGAGGTTGCCCCGCTGAGTGGTCGCCTACCCGCGCCTCGCTAACGCGGCGCTCAACCTCGGCGAGGGCCCGCTGCACCGTGGAGCGCGCCAGATCAAGGTCCGCGGCAAGCTCAGAAAGGGTTGCATCGGGGGCTTCAGCTCGAGCGCGGGCGACCCGTGCATGCAGTCCGTCTGTCTGCAGAAGGTCCTCCGCCAGCGCCAAGGTGCAGGCTCGCGCCTGTCGCATCCCAGCGTGCACCGCACGGGTGAGGTTCGCTGTCTCAGCATTCACACTGCGATTCAGCGCCCCACGCACCTCTCGCCCGATGCCACGAGCCTCCATCTCGGCCACCGCGGCAGATGCTCCGAGTCGACGCAATAGATCAATAAGAAGATCACGACCCTTCCACACGAGTAGCCCCTTGCCACGTCGCTCGCGACGTTGCCCGCCGAGTTGATCTCGCGCAGTTAGCTGTGCCAGATGGGTTGCTTCAACGGAGGAGACGTTGATCTCTAGATGCACGCTCCCTGAGGCGAGCGAGAGAGAACCTCTGGCAAGGATGCGACCGCGAAGGAGTGCAAGTCGACAGTGCTGCGCTGATCGCGCACCACCTAAGTCGGCGGCGCAGCTCTCTGCTTGACTCCTTGGTGATCCTGTCCAGGCTCGTGCGGCCCCGCGCTGCGCGAGCTCCGTGCTCAACTCATGCACTGCGCGTGCAAGGGAGACGTCAGCGCGACGACCGGAGTCTCCAAGCGCAGCGAGCTCCGCCTGTATGCAGCAGGTGCGCGCCGGTCGGATTGCCGCCAGTTCATGACGGATCGAGGCGACGAGGTCCGCCTCTCCCCGACTCATCGTGCCCGTCGCGGCTCGCGCAGCGGGAGACGTAAGAGCGCACGCGAGAGGAGATTTGGCTCATGTAGATGCGGGGTTCTCCGAGAGGCGATGTCCCGAACGAAGAGTGGCGGACGCTTTCGGCCCTCCGCATCGGTAGCGTGGTGAAGCGTTGGCGCAATCGGTACGCCACCAACCGCCCCAACACGACGCGAGCTTGCCGAGGTGGCAAGGATGCCGTCAATGATTCCCGACGCTCCGTGCGCCTCAAGCGCAGCGAGATGGGCGTCGAGGTCCATCCCTTCTGTCTCCCCCTCTTGCTCATCAACGTTCGCCACCCACACCAGTGGTGCGCGTCGCGCCTGGAGTGCGGCAAGAATTTCGGGGACGAGCAGGTGCGGGATCACGCTCGTGTAGAGCGAACCTGGGCCGAGCACGATCAGGTCAGCCTGCTGGATCGCCTTTATCGCCGACGGAGTTGCCCGCGCTCCCTCAGGTGTGATGCGCATGCGATCGATATGGCGGGTGCGTGCTAGTTGCGCCTGACCTCGGACCGTCGCCCCCTCCGCTGTTGTGCCGATCAACTCCAGCGCGACCGTCGTTCCTGGTATCACCTCTCCACGGACATTCAAGATGCGGTGCACGCGCGCAACGCCACGTTCAAGGTCTCCACCCTCTTGGTGGATGGCGGCTGCGAGCAGAAGGTTGCCGATGGCGTGTCCACGTGGTGCGCCGGGTTCAGCGGGGAGGCGAAAGCGCAGAAGATCGGCGGCGGTGGACTCAGCATCCGAGAGGGCCACCAGACAGTTCCGCAGGTCACCCACCGGCGGGATCCCGAGCTGCTCGCGCAGCACTCCTGACGAGCCGCCGTCATCTCCCATGGAAACGATTGCGGTCAGATGTGCCGTCTCAAGCTTTAGTCCGCGAAGCGCAGTTCCGAGCCCAGTGCCGCCACCCAACACAACGACGCGGCGCCCACGAGCCAACCGACGGCGACGCTCGAGCAGTTCAAGGAGCGACACACCGGGTCGATCGGTGCGGTACGGGAGGATCGCCGCTCGCGCCAATCCGATGAGGCCAGCCCCCACAAGAACGAGACCGACGGCTGCCGCGGCGGCGGCCCGAACCATCGGATTTAGGTCGCGCAGGGCCACCGCCTCTGCGATCTGTACCAGCGGATCTGGGAGCTGCGCCCCTGCCGCAAGTGCACGGATGCCGCTGAGGGCACCGAGGGCAATGGCTCCTGCACCCAAGAGCGTCAAGAGCAGCCAGCGTTTAACTCCGAGACCAGGCTTCAGCCAACCGACTCGATTCACCGCTTAGGTGCGCTCCACATCTCGGTGATGCACGTGCACGGTGTGTGAGCCAGCCTGCGCCCTGAGCTTCAGGGCCAGCGACTCGCTAATCGCCACCGAACGGTGACGGCCGCCCGTGCAGCCGATTGCGATGCTGAGGCGACCACGACCGTCGCTGAGGTAGGTGTCGAGGGTGGCGGAGACGAACGCCACAATTGCCGCCTCAATGGAGGCCCCGACGGGATCACCCAGCACGTAGGTGGCTACCTCTCGATCGCGGCCATCCTTCGGTCGCAGCTCCGGTACCCAGTGTGGGTTCGCCACCGACCGCACGTCAAAGAGGAGATCCGAATCGAGAGGAATCCCATGCTTGTATCCGAAACTGGTGAGATGCACTGAAATCGAAGCATCCCCGCCCAACACTTCCTGCACCAAACGATCACGCAGTTCCCGAGCGGCAAGATCGCTGGTATCAATCACCGCATCCGCAATCTCGCGTGACGCGCTGAGCAGGGCGCGTTCGGCACGAATTGCTCCGGCAACGTCGCTCGGCGCATCAATCGGCCCACCGAGCGGATGTCGGTGCCGCGTCTCGCTGAATCGTCGAATCAGCACATCGTCACGTGAGTCAAGGTAGATCACACGGCTCTCGGTCCCTATCGCCGAACTTGCAGCGCGAACCGCGTCAATCGCAGCGCGCGGATCCCCATCCCGCGCATCAATCACCAGGCAGAGGCGCGCGAACCGGTCTGGCTGAAGTTGAATCTTTTCGAGAAGCGCGGGAATCAAATCGTTCGGCAAGTTATCGATGGTGCGGAAGCCAATGTCTTCCAGCGACTTCGTTGCGGTGCTCTTCCCCGCGCCCGAAAGCCCTGTCAGCAACACAATCTTGTGCTGTGCCACTGGCGCAACCATTAGCGCCCCCCGATACGAACAAGCCAGATGGAAAGCTCATAGAGGAGATACAGCACCACTCCGAGAACGATCGGGCTGACGAGATCTGTTCCCGGTGTGGCGAAGGCGCCCACCACCACGGCGAGGACGAGCGCGTTGCGTCGCCAGCGTCGGAGCTTTGCCGAGGTGACAACCCCTACACGCGAAAGGAAGACCAGGAGGATCGGGTACTCCGTCGCCAAGCCAAAGACGAGCATGAGTGAGCCAACAAATCCAAAGTAGCGATCGGCGGCAATCAGTGGGGTGAGATCGTCAGTGGCAAAGGAGAGGAGAAAGCTGACTGCGAATGGAAGCACCACCCAGGCGACCCCAACACCAATGATGAAGAGGAGGAGCGCGAGTGGGATCCAGGGCCGCGCCGCACGTCGTTCTGAGTCGGTGAGGCCTGGTCGAATAAACGCCCATGCCTGCCAGAGCCAGATCGGCATCGCCAGCGCCACGCCGCCGATGAAGCTGAGCTGCAGTCGAATGCCAAACGCGTCCCCAACGCCTACGAAGAAGAGTGGGGTGTCGTTGAGCGGGGTGCGCAGCAGCGCGATGAGGGTGTCGGCCCACGCGAAGGTGATAGCGGCTCCGACGATAACTGCCGCAAGGGCGATAGCGACTCGCCGACGCAGCTCCTTAAGGTGCTGGAGAAGCGGCGCTGGTGCGTCGCTGCTCTCCCTCGCTCGAGACATGATCAGCTCGAACCGACGTTACGCCTTTCGCTTTGTCCGCGAGGCTGTGGCGCGCTTTGCCGTCTTCTTGGCACGCGGCTTGGCTGGAGCAGTTGAGGTGCCTGAGGTTGCATCTTTAAACTCGCGGAATGAGTTCCCCACGGCCTTGCCAATCTCTGGGAGCTTCCCTGGCCCGAAGACCAAGAGCACAACCGCAAGGATCAGGATCAGTTCGAATGGTCCGACGTTTGGCATTGAAAACCTCCTCGTAGTGGGCTGGCGCCCTTAGGGGGCGAGTATAGCGAGGCGACGCCCCCACTCTGCTGCTGCAGCGCCCAGTGCCTCTTCCACCCGCTCCTCCGCCGCGCCAGCATCGCTGATCCCGCGCCCGACGTTCACGAGCAGCCCCCTCCCCGCGCCACCGTTGCCAGGGGCGGTCCTAGCGCCGCCATCAGCGATGACCGCGTGCACCTCGCCCCCCTGCGCACCGACGCCAGGAACCAGAAGCGGGAGCCCAGGGGCCGCCGCTCGCACCTGGCGAAGTGCCGCCGCATCGGTCGCACCCACGACCAGTCCAATACGACCGGCTACCCCCTCCGCGCGACGCGCAGCGAGTCGCGCCACTCGCTCCGCCAGCGTCTCCTCGGGGTCGGTATCGCTGGCGCCGACTCGAAGGCTCTGCAGCTCACCCGATTCGGGATTTGATGTGCGGCAGAGGAGGTAGGTGAACTTGTCTTTGCGATCAAGAAGTGGGGCCAGCGCGCCGATCCCGAGATACGGATTGGCCGTCACCGCGTCAGCACCCAGAACATCGAAGAGGGCGACCCCCTGGGCCGCAACCGTTGCGCCAATGTCACCGCGCTTTGCATCAACAATGAGTGGGATCTCTGACGGAATCTGCCGCCGCACGTGCTCGGCTAGTCGCATCCCCTCGCTGCCAAGCGCCTCAAAGTAGGCAAGGTTCATTTTGAACGCAGCCGCGTGCGGAGCGGTTGCTGCGATCAGCGTATCAATCCACCGCTCAATACCGGCATGCGATTCACGGAAGGTCACAGGGAGTGCCGATGGAACAGGATCAATACCAACACAGAGAGCTGAGCCCGCTCGCGTAGTAGATGCGCCGAGGAGGTTGAGGTATTGGCTCATGGCGCTGGGCTCTCTGTAGCTGGTGCCGTATTCAAACTCCCCCATGCTGGTCGAACATTTGGATCAACAGGATCTCGGAGCGGGCTGACGATCACCGGTGGGTTCGGCAGGCCCGATGGCGCAACGCTAAATGTGGCGAGGTTAAGACTCGCCTGGCTACCATTCGCAGAGAGGTACGCCAGCTGTGCCCCGTTGGGCGACCAGGCTGGAGCCCACGACTTGCCAGTTCTGGTGATCTCAAGCATGACTTCACCGGTCGTCGAGTTCATGATCACCACATCGGTGCCGCGCGCCGACATGCGTGTGGCG
This sequence comes from uncultured Chloroflexota bacterium, assembly GCA_903938075.1. Lineage (GTDB taxonomy): Bacteria > Chloroflexota > Limnocylindria > Limnocylindrales > Limnocylindraceae > Limnocylindrus. Next base: position 9,729 of record CAJABS010000138.1, read on the forward strand.
GCGATCCAGCGGCCATCTGGACTGATGGCTGGCTGCACGAGCCCCTTCTCGCCGATTCGCGTGGTGCTCTTCTTGGCGATGTTGTAGCGAATGATGCGTGATGACGATGAGCCCTCAGAGAGGCCGTTCTGGACGTAGTAGATCGCTTTGCCGTCGGGACTCCAAACGGGATCCTGGTGGCCGAACGGTGCGATGTGCGGGAGAGGTGGCGTTGAGATTGACGAGCCATCGCTGCTCAGAATACGAACGACGACATCCGTGCCAACGCCACGGCCACGGTAGTCTGTTGCAACCGCGATACGTCCATCGCTCGCAAGGGCTGGTCCATACATGAAGCCAGACCAGTTCAACGCTGGTCGAGAGCCGAGGATCAGACCGTCAAAGATCACCTCTTCGCTGCCGCCATATGCCGAAAGGCGCATGAGTGTTGGCACGTTCATCTGATACCGCTGCACGTTTCCGTTCCCAAGGAGACGGCCGCCCGCCTCGGTGCGGTGCCGAATGGCATAGAGCCAGACGCCATCGGTACTCCAGGCAAGATCGGAATCGGTCGTCGCAGTCGTCAGCTGGCGCAGGCCGCCTCCACTGACGCTCCAGATTGAGCCACCACGACCGAAGGCAATCGTTCCGTCAACAGTGATCCCCGCCGTTACCTCTGGTCCGCCATCTGGGTTCTCTGAGGAGGCTGGGGTGCTGAGCGACAGGCTAACGAGGCTCCCCGCGGCCAGCAGTACAAGCAGAAGAGCCGCGATGATCGGGGCGGGGCTGAGGGATCGACGCTTGCCGCCATCCCTGCTCATTAAGTCGCGATTTGTTGGTGGCTTCGCGCCATGGAAGGGTTGCGGCGCAGCTCGACGTGAGCGCTGCAGTGGTCGAAGCGACCGCTTCTCACTCATACGCCCTCCCCCATCGCGGCCGGTCGCAGATCAACAACGTGGACCTCAATCCGTGCGGTCCCACGATAGGTCCGTTGGGCGGTTCGCACGACAAGATCAACGGCGCTCCCCGCCAGCTGGTCCGCATCTGGCCGACCGAAGGCCATCGCCTCAACCGCCGCGCCGTCCAACGAGAGAGTCAGGCGTGCATGACGGCCATCCCCTACGAGGCGCACCGCCGTGAGCGGAACCTCACGCAGAAGGAAGGTAGGCTCGGGGTTCCCCATCCCGGTCGGTGCGAGGTGATCCGCGAGCGCGGCAAGGTCAATCGGAGAGCGGCTGCCGATCGGCGCTGCGAGATCCACTGTCAACTCTGGTGTGCGCGCCTTGGCCTGACTGGCGCAGGTGGAACTCAGCCTCGGAAGAAGGTTGCTCCACGCCTCCGCCACAAACGAGCAACCTCCCGCACCGTCGTGGCCGCCATGTCGAATCAGCAGATCACTCGCCTCTTGCAGCGCCGCCGCTACACCGAAGCCCTTTGGAGCGCGTACCGACGCACGCAGTGGGGCGCTACTGCCATCGTCATGCGCTACCAGCGCCGGTCGCCCCGTCTCTTCGCTCAGGCGACCAGCGATCAAGCCGATGAGCCCCACCGACCAAGGGCCGCGCACCGCGACAAGTCCATCGCCCAGAAATGCGCGCGTATCATCGCGTGACGATCCTGTCGCGAGGCCGAGCAGTGCTCGTGCCTCGTCGATTGCCACCTTCGTCAACTCTTTCCGCTCAAGGTTGATCCCCTCCAGCAGCGTCGCAAGTTCAGCCGCTTCGGCAGGATCATCGGTGGTAAGGAGCGCTAACGCTGGCGCAGCGTCGCCGATACGCCCAGCGGCGTTAATGCGTGGCGAGATGGTGAAGCCAGAAACTTCCGCGCGATACGGCGGCTCAGCACCAGCCGCGCGAAGGAGCGCGGCGATTCCAACAGGCATAGTGCCGGCACCATTCATCACTTTCAGCGCGGACCGCACAATCACCCTGAACTCGTTGGCGACTGGGACCATGTCGGCGATGCCGCCAACCATTGCGAGCACAGAGAGCTCCGCCAAGAGCTCACGACGCTGCGGATGATCGGCCAAGATCCCTTGCGCAATTTTGAAGGCAAGTCCGCTTCCCGCTAAATGTGGGAACGGGTAGATGGAGTCAGGTCGATTCGGATTCACGAGCCAGGCGGCCTGCGCCGGCTCTGGCGGCACCGCGTGGTGATCAATAATGCCAACGAGAATCCCCGCATCTAGCGCCTCGGCCACGCGCACGCGATCGGCGGTGCCGCAGTCAACTGCGAGGATC
>CAJABS010000139.1 GCA_903938075.1 uncultured Chloroflexota bacterium
CCGGGCTCCACGCCGTTTGGCACGATCTTGTACTCGCCAGGGAAGTAACGGCTGATGAAGTGTCGCGCGGCGGGGCTGACGGCAATCCTACCGTGCAGTTTACCTGCGTAATGTCCAAGCATCCGCTTTCCAAATTCGTAACTGATGGAGAGTCCACCGAACGCATGGAAGGTTCCAACGTTTACCGAGGTTGAAAGCGTGAGCGTCACCAAGCTCAAGAATGGAACAAACGGCTCGTGATAGTGGAGCACATCAAAACGCTCTCGCTCCAAGATCGCGCGCATCTGCGCAAGATATGTGGGGCTCAACGTGATTGTTCCCATGGAGCCATTGAACGGAACACTAAATCCTTTTCCAACGCGGATGATGTCCCCTTCGCTCGCCTTCTGAAGGCCGTGGCTGCTCGTGATAATGCGCACATCGTGTCCGCGCGCACGTAGGACTCGATACAGCGAACCGACATGATCATTGACACCACCAGGCATCGGATATGCGTATGGAGTGACAATGCCGATCTTCATCGCTCGTCCTCTGGTTCGTATCGTGCCGGCCGACGGCGGCTCCCCGGGTAACCCAAATCTCGACCACGACGCTCACCGCCGAACGTCCAAAGCGGCCGTGTGACACCGGCCACGTCTTGTCCGAGACCGATGAGGTTGCGGAGAATTTGGCGACCGAAGATTCCAGGGCTCTCTGTCAGCGTGTGATCGCTCCCTGAGCCAACGCTTACGGTGCGCGAGAGGATTGCGTTGCGGAGCGCCTCTGGACTTGAACCCTAAAAGGCTGTCCAGACGCGACCGATCGCGCTCAAGACATGCGCATCCGAGCTCCCGATGGTTGCAAGCCCGAGCTCGTGGTTGAGCTTCGCCACGCGGCGGCGTGGGTAGGTGCCGAAGATCGTTGGGTTGTATGTCTCAATGCCATCCGGCCGGCTGGCGGGGTCGCGATCCACGGCAACGGAGCGGATCGTCCCCTCCTGGGCGCAGAGCGGGTGCGGGAAGAGCGGGTGGGCCACGATTGCGATCCCTCCCTGCTCATGGATCTCAGCGATTGAGCGTCGCAGTGAGCGCAGCGGGCGAATTCGCTCCTGCAGGAAGAGACCGAGAAGGTGGCCTTGCAGCGTGGAGATCTCCTCGCCAACTACTACCTGAACGTGCAGTCCGTTCCTTTGTGCCATCTGCTGCGCCGCCTGTGCCGCGTCAATTCGATCGTGATCCGTGATCGCGATCAGATCAAGACCGACCTCTTCCGCGCGAGCCAAGACCTGGGAGACAGACGCCGTCCCATCCGAGGCCATCGTATGAATGTGTAGATCGGCACGCGACACGCTCTGACTCATACGCGAAGATCGTCCCAGATTGGATAGAAGAGCGTCCACCACTGCTCTGGAGCCTTCATGATCAGCTCCTCAAATACGCGAGAAATTCCAGCAAGGGTGACGCGCGTCCTCGCCATACGGTCACCATCTTCTGGAATCTGCACCTCTCGGATGTATCCCGTGTATTGACCACGCGGCTCACGAATAACTGCGGCAACGTAGAGTCGCGCGCCAGACTCAACCGCAAGAAGGGCTGGACTGATCGGGAGTCGAGCGGAGAAACCGAAGAGCGATACTGGAACGCCAGCGCCAACGATGTTTCGATCACCAACCATGCCGACAATCCCACCTGATGCCAGTTCGCTGCTCATTACCTGCGCTGCACCTTTTGCCGAGATGATGCGCAGCCCGAGCCCAGCGCCGCGCACGCGAAGCATCCACGATTGCAGTACCGGGTTTGCGATCTCCTCCATTGGCGCAATGGGTGTGCGACCAGAACGATCCGCAAGGATGCTCCCCGGAAGTTCAATTGCGCCGAAGTGTGCGGCCAAGAAGATTGCGCTGCCAGCGGTGGGGGTAAACGCGGCTGCGACTGCGAGTTCATCTTCAAGCCTGACGCGTGTTGCAATGATTGATCGCGCATGTCGCGGTGCGCGCGCGCTCTCAATGTAGAAGCGCAGGTGGTGCTCAAACAGTTGCTGGACGCCGCGCGCTACGGTCTGCGCTGATGGCGCGGCGCCGTCGCGAAACGTGTAGACACGTGCAAGGTTGATTGCGCCTTGTCGCGCGCGCGCGCTCTGCAGCTTTGGTCCGATCACTCCCCATGCTCGTGCAACGAGAAGCAAGAGTTGCTCTGGCATGTACGAGAGAAGCGTGAGTCCAGCAATCGCTGCGCGGCCAAGGACTTGGTCTCTGAGAGTACGCGCCATATGTCGCATCACTCGCTTCTTGCTCCACGCTCGTGTTGCGTTGACATCAGTGCCGCAAGCGCTTCTAGTCGCTGTTGTTCAACTGCGTCTGGCCAGAGCGGCTTGAAGCAGTTCCATTGCGTTGGTTCGGTTCGGATGAGCTGCTCCATCTGATGTGCGGTCTCCTGCGTGGCGGCAAGTTGTGCGGCGGGCGATCC
>CAJABS010000140.1 GCA_903938075.1 uncultured Chloroflexota bacterium
CCTGTCTACCTCACAGAATCTGGGAAGGCTGCGCTCGAGGCCGAGCTGCATGACCTGATCCATTCACAGCGCCCAGCGGTCATCGCGCGCATCAAGGCGGCGAAGGAGCTCGGCGACCTGCGCGAGAATGCCGACTACGAGATCGCCCGAAACGAGCAGTCGTTCATCGAAGGGAAGGTCTTGGAGATCGAAGAGAAGCTGCGCAATGCCGAAATCATCGACGAGCATGCCAGCACCGACGAGGTTGCTCTCGGCTCGACTGTCACCGTGACCGCCGAGCGCAAGAGCCACGACTACCTGATCGTTGGATCCACCGAGGCAGATCCAAGCGGCGAGCCACCAAAGATTTCCAACGAGAGCCCACTCGGCAAAGCGCTGATCGGTCGCAAGGTTGGCGACAAGGTCGTCGTTACCCTGCCGAACGGCAACGAAATCAACTACACCATCAAGAAGATCTCCTAACCCCCGGAGCGCGCGAGCGCCATGAGCACCACCCTCTCAACAACAGATCTCGGCGATCTTGATCGCGCGCAGGATCGCGAACTCCTGATCGGCAACGGCCTCGGCGGATATTCAGCCCTCTCCCCCCTTGGCGCGCCAGGTCGTCGCTATCACGGACTCCTCGTTGCGGCGCTGCAGCCCCCGGTCGCGCGCACGGTGCTCGCCGGTCCACCAATGCTCTGGGCGCGCACCGATGGCGACTGGTTGCCGCTCTTTAGCTTTGAGATGGAGCCAGGTCACTTCTCGCCGCAGCTCGGTGCACCACTCTCCGATGTGTCCATCGGTGTTGGTGGCGTTACCAAACGGTGGGGGCTCACTGTTGGTGCGCTGACCGAGCGACACACCGCGGTGCATGGCGCGAATGCCGTACTGCTCTCGTTGAGCCTTGATGCTGCCGCCAGCTCTGGCGTCGACCTGCTGCTACGCCTCACCGCAACAGCGCACGACCACCATGATGCACTCGTTGGCGACGTGGCTTGCGCAGAGACCCACGTCGATGAGCGTGCGCAGCAGGGTTCGTGGCGAATGAGCCCCGCGTGGCCGAAGGTGCAGGTCCGCTGTGACGGCGGCGCACTCTCCCTCGACGCTGGAGTGATTCGTAATCTCTTCCATCGGCACGACGCGGCACGAGTCGAGGCAGATCGATCGGACTACGCCGTTCCGCTGCGCTGGAGCGTGCGGCTTGAGCCTGGCGAGAGCGCCTCACTGCTAATCGCGACCGAGGGAGGCGGAATCGGTCAACCTCCGGCCGAGCTCCTCGCCGCAATGACGGGCGGTGGCGGCGCGACACTCCTCGCCGAGAGCGAGGTGCGCGATCGCGAGCTGCTCGCCCGTGCGCAGTCGGTGGGTGACGGTGCCGACGCCGCAATCGCCGCCAGCAACGAACTGCAGGCGCTCGTGCTTGCCGCCGATGACTTTCTGGTGCGTCGACGCATTCCCGCCACACCTGGACCGGCGGATCCTGCGGCGCCACTCGGCTGGTCGGTGATCGCGGGTTACCCCTGGTTCAATGACTGGGGGCGCGACACGGCGATCGCCCTGCGCGGATTGACGTTGGCAACGGGTCGACCAGAGATTGGCGCAACGGTGCTGCGCTCCTTTGCACCGTGGGTTCGCCGAGGGCTGCTGCCGAACAACTTCCCTGATCGCGTCGATGAGATGCCTGAATACCACACGATTGATGCGCCGCTCTGGTACATCGAGGCGGCACGTGCACACGTCGCGGCGACGGGCGATCACGCCCTTGGGGCCGAACTGCTGCCAACGCTGCTGAACATCATCGCCGCCTACCGCGACGGCACCGACTTTGGGATCGGCGCAGATGACGATGGACTCATCGTGGGATCGGCCGAGGGTCGCCAACTCACCTGGATGGATGCGAAGCTCGACGACTGGGTGGTCACACCACGCCGCGGCAAGCCGATTGAGATCTCGGCGCTCTGGTACCGCGCACTCCGCAGCGTCAGCACCTGGCTGCGGGATCCAGCGATCGGCGCGGGCGTTGCCGATGCGGCGCGTGTCGCTGCTGATCTGGATCAGTTCGCCGATCGCGTACGTACGAGCTTCCGTGCGCGATTCATTCGCACCGAGGTGCCGTGGCTTGCCGATGTGGTTGACGGCCCTGAGGGTGATGATCTTGCCCTCCGGCCAAACCAGTTCATTGCGCTCGGTCTCGGTGGCGACCTGATCCCTGCCGCCGAAGCGCAACGCGCCTTCGCCGCAGCCGATGCGCAACTGCGCGCCCCTATCGGGATTCGTTCGCTGGCACCGAGTGATCCCGCCTATCGCGGTGACTACGACGGCGACCGGAAATCGCGCGATGGTGCCTATCACCAGGGGCTTGGTTGGCTCTGGCTCATTGGACCGTGGGCCGATAGTGCCTTCGCCGTACACGACCTCACGGATCCATCTAGCCGCGCTGCTGCCGTGGCGTTAGTGACGGAGGCGCTCGCCCCGTATCGCGCACATCTGCGCGAGGCGGGCCTTGGCACGATTTCAGAGAACGCAACGGGTGACGCGCCATTCACGCCAGTCGCCTGCTTTGCGCAGGCATGGAGTGTCAGTGAGCTGTTGCGTATTGAGCGTCGCGTTGCCGCACTTCGCGCGAACGCGCCGGAGTCGCAGCGCTAAACGAGGATTCCTGCGCCGAAGAAGAGGCCTGCGGCAAGAATCGTTCCTGTCGTCACAGCACCGAGATCGATGTAGAGCAGCCCCGTTGCCGACTCCATGGAGCGGGCCTTCGCCGTGCGCCAACCGGCGTAGGTGAGGAGTGCCGGAAAGATGAGGCCGATCACGAGTCGCAAGATGGCGAAGAAGTCCCACCCAGC
>CAJABS010000141.1 GCA_903938075.1 uncultured Chloroflexota bacterium
CCCCGGGAACGTCACGCACTGCGGCGTGGAACTCGGCGGCGAGGCGCTGGGCACGCTCAGTCGCCCATGGCAGGCCCACCTGCATCGAGAACCAGCCCGCCGCTCTGGCAGCCCCCGCTAGGGCTGGGCGGCTGAAGCCCGAGACCTGGAAGCGACGTGCATCAGAACGGAGCGTCCCCACTCCGTTGAGTGGCTGCCCGTCGAACGCCATGTAGCCGCCAATAATCGGGCGGAAGGTGTCGGCGGCAAGCGCCTCGCGCGACACACGAATGCCAGCGAGACCCTCCACGCCGAGGAGCCACTTCTGCGATGGGAAGGCGAGCAGATCGGGGTTGAGCGCATCAATGTCGTCGCGCAGCGCACCAACACCCTGCGCTCCGTCGAGCACCGTGGTGACGCCCGCAGCGCGCGCCGCCGCAAGAAGTGGTGCGACCGGGAGAACTCGACCGCTAATCCACGAGACTCGCGAGAGGAGCAGGAGCTTCGTTGGTGCAGCAAGCAGTGGCAGCACGCTCGCCACGATCTCATCATCACTGAGCGGTTCGCCGGCTGCACTGCAGAGCGAGAGTGTTTGAATCACGACGCCAGTGCGCGCGGCAAGTGCGGCGAGGCTGCCGCGAATTGCTGGGTACTCTTCGTCGAAGGTGATGATGCGGTCACCAGCGCGCCACTCCATGCCAAGGACCGGTCGCAGTACCGACTCAGTAGTGCTGTGGCCAATGGCTACGAGTTCTAGGTCGGTGGCGAGCACGCCAGCGAAAACGCCGCGCAACTCATTCGCGCGTTCCTCTACATCGTCCATAGCGTGTTCGGTGGCGCGCCCAGTCTGCAGCTCTTGGTCGTGCACGGCGCGCATTGCGGCATCAACCTCCGCAGGCACTGGCCCGTTGCTTCCCGCATTGAGGTAGATGCTCGCCTCGGTTGAGGGCATCAACTTTCGAAGTTCGGTGACCTTCTCGTGATCGCTCACTCTGTCTCCCCTGTCGATCCAGTAGAGGCGCGACAGCGCGCCTCAATCGCCGAGAGTGACGCTACCTGATCGGGGCCAAGGTCGGTACGGAAGCGCACGATGCGAGCACCACGAAGGCTGTAGCCAGACCCGCTGCGCTCACTACGGCGCAGTTCGTCGAATGAGACCTCCACCACAATGCGTGGCTCCACGCTGCGATAGTTGCCAAGCTGCGCAACGGTGTGTGCTTCAAACCAGCGTCCCATCTCGGTCATCTCGCGTTCGCCCAGCTGCGCTGAAGCGCGGCCGAGCGTTGTGAGCCGGCCAGAGAGATCGTCGCGCACGGCAAAGGTCAACTCTGACAAGAGTGTGCGGCGACGCCCAACACCGTACTCCACGCCAACCACGACGCAGTCGACGCTATCAATCGGATGCTTCAACTTGAGCCACGCTGATCCGCGACGGCCTGGGGCGTAGGCAGCGGTGGTCGACTTCAACACGATCCCCTCGGAGCCGCGCATGCGTGCGGCAATGAACTCTGCCTCAATCTCTTCAATGCCGTCGACGACGCGCTGCGGTGCTACTCGAATGACGCCGCCGCACTGGTCCGTGATGCCAAGGGCCGTGAGTGCAACGTGCCGCTCGTGCAGTGGTGCGCCGATGAGCAGTTGATCTCCGTGGGCAATGAGGTCGAAGGCAATGAACTGCACCGCGGTGCGCTCGCGTTCGTGGAGGGTGGTCTCTGCGCCACTCAACCGCGATTGCACCGCGCTCACGGGGAGTGGGTGCCCCTCATCAAACGCAACGATCTCGCCGTCAAGCACGAGCGACTCAGAGAGTTGCGCCGCTGCTGCCGCAATCTCAGGGAAGGCAACGGTGATGTCGTTTGCATCGCGGCCAAAGAGTGCTACCTGACCTTCATGTAGGTGCAGTTGTACGCGAATGCCGTCGTACTTATCTTCTACGGCAATAGCGCCCGCTGCGATCTCGCTCAGTCGCTCCATCGCGTCGGCGGCACTGGCGGCTGGTGCGGCGAGCATGGCGGGAATCGGATGGAAGTAGCGGAGCTTCGCCTCAGCAAGGGCGCCGCGCTTCGCCAGAAGCGCCACGCGGCCCGCATCCCCTTCTAGAGTCATCGCCCAGCGCACAGCGCTCACCTCTGCACCGAACGCTGCGGCAATCGCACTCTCGAGAAGACCGTCACGCAGGCCGATCTGCACGTCGCCAGAGAGCATGCGCACGATGTACTTCGCCGCGATCGGCGAGGTGCCATAGAAGAGCTGCATCAACAGGTCGTGGCGGCGCTGCCCGCTGGCGCCACGGATGGCGGCAAAGCTTTCAGGGAGCGAGCGCAGGGTTGGCGCTGAGTCTGCCCCTGCCACGGGTAAGACTCCTGTGGCACTGGCAATGGCGCTGCTCCGTACCTGCGCGTGGCGCTCCTCGCTCGCGGCAGCCTCACCGGCAATGGGTCGTTCGCTCTCCAGCAGCTCCTCAACGGCGAGACCGATATCGCCCGTCTCATCGAGGATCTTGGCGAGTGACCCAGCGGGCGCGCCCGCCACCTCTTCGACCGCCTTGGCGAGTGCGGGCCATGAGACGGCACCCGCTTGGGCGGTGCCACGGCTGCCAAGGAGTCGGCAGATCACCTCAAGGTCAACCTCGTCGGCGGCACGGAGCGCATCGGCGAAGAGGCGCGCCTTCTCAGAGGTGCGCGATGCGCCCTCAATCTTGCGTGCCAATTGCATCCAGCTAAGCATTGAGGCGATCGTATACCGTGATCGCGTGATCGGATCGCAGCGCCAAGGTGCAATCGGCGGACATGAGGCGGTCCTCGTGGGCGAGCGCGTCGCGTTGCGGCCGCACACCGTTGAGACCCTCCCGGCGCTGAAGCGCTGGTATGCCAGCCCTGAGCTCGTGCGACTCGCCCGTCACCGTAACGAGCCGCTCACCGGCGACGAGGTGGAGCGCCTGGTTCGCGACCGCTTCACCACCGCCCAAATGCTCGCCTTCGCCCTCTACGAACGGATCGGCACGGAAGAACACCTCATCGGCAGTTGCACGCTGGCGAACCTTGATATTGAGAATGGCGCCGCAAGCTTCCACTTGATGATCGGCGAACCTGCCGCCCGCGGCCGCGGCCTTGGCAGCGAGGCGACACGCCTCGTTGCTCGCTTCGCCTTTGAGGCGCTCGGCCTGCACCGCATCAGCCTCACCCTCTTCGCCTTCAATGAGGCGGCGCTCCGCTGCTACACCAAGGCGGGCTTTACCGAAGAGGGGCGCATGCGCGATGCGATCACCCGCGATGGGCGGCGTTGGGACGAGATTCAGATGGGGCTTCTCGCGACCGACGCGTCGTAGCGAGCGAGGTTAGGCGCGGAACGCGTTTCGGGTCATCTCAATGAATCGCTCGCGATCCACGCGATAGACCACACGGCAGTTTGGCTCACGCTTCGTGTTGCCCAGGTGATCAACGATGGTCTGTCCGCGTTCGTGTCCAAGGCCGAGCG
>CAJABS010000142.1 GCA_903938075.1 uncultured Chloroflexota bacterium
AAGCGCCAGTGCCTGGTGAGATCGGTCCCGTAGCGTTGTAGCGCGAGCCGCGCCAGGCGATGAGCGCTTCGAGATGGTCGTCGTTGATGTACTCGTTGACCAGGTCGGCCGCCGACATTGGGAGCATGCGCAAAATCTCGCGACCATCGCCCTCTTCGAGGCCACTGAACGGCGCCCGGAAGGCGAAGCCGGCGAGCAGTTCGGCGACCGACTTCCCTCCATCAAGATCTGGCGGAATGCCGTCGAGGACCTTCTCGAAGTAGGCGCCGACGCGACGAAGTCGCCCGTCGAGCTTCAGGTAGCCAGCGGCTGTTTTTTCACCATTGGGGCGTGTAGCGAGTTCGGCAGCGGTGCGCTTGGCATCGCGCCACAAGGTGATGGCGGTGCCGTTCGTTGGGTGCGGCGCGAAGTTGCGTGCCTCGGGCTCCACGAGCTTCACCTTCCCCTGCAGGCCAAGGTCGCGGGCAACGCGCGGTCGGAAGCGACCAACGGTGTGCGCGAGCATTGGGGCGCGAACGCCATCAATGTCGCCGGTGAGCGCCATGCCACCAAGTTCGGTGCGGGCTTCAACGAGGATCGTCTTCATACCGGCGCGTGCCAGGTAGGCAGCGGCAACGAGTCCGTTATGCCCGCCACCAATCACCACCACGTCGGCGGTGGTGGCGGGCTTGCCTGCGCGCGGCGCCTTCTGCACCTTTGGTGGCAGCTCGGCCTTGCCGGTTTTTTCCGCTGGCTTCAGCGTCTTCGGGGCGGCCTTTGGTGCGGACTTCTTGGCGGCCATTACGCCTCCCCTCGCTTGCTCTTCAAGATCTCGAGTGCAGCAAGTCGACCTGGGGCCGCCATGATGCCGCCACCTGGGTGGGCCGAGGAGCTCGCGAGCCAGTAGTCGCGAATTGGTGTCTTGTAGCGCGACCAGCCGCTGACCGGTCGGTTGAAGGCCATCTGCTGCACCAGGATCTCGCCTTGGAAGATGTTCCCTTCGGTGAGGCCGATGGTGCGCTCTAGGTCGAGCGGGGTCATGATCTGGCGCCCCACGATCTTGTCGCGGAAGTCGGGGGCGAATTCAGAGATGGTGTCCACAACGAGATCGCCGAACTGCTCCTTGATGTTGTCCCAGCCGCCGTGCTCTGGCGCCAGCTTGTGTGGCGCGTACTGCACGAACGCCGTGGCCACGTGCTTCCCTGGAGGAGCCATCGATGGGTCGACCAGCGTTGGAATCAACATGTCGAGGAATGGGCGCTTGCTCGGGTGGCCGTGCTTCGCGTCGTCATACGCCCGCTCCATATAATCCGGGCTTGGCGAGATGCTCACCGTGCCCATGAGGTGGCCGTTTCCTGGCGGGGCCGCCGTAAAGGTTGGGAGGCCGTCGAGGGCAAAGTTCACCTTCGCCGAGCTGCCGCGGAACTTGAAGTTGCGAATCGCGGTCTCGAAATCCGTTGGCAGTGAGCCGGCAGGGAGCATGTCGAGGAAGGTGTGCTTCGCGTCGGCCGCCGACACGATCGTGTCACCGTAGACCTCTTCGCCAGATTCGAGAACCACACCGATCGCCTTGTCGCCGCGCAGCAACACCTGCTTCACTGGCGCGTCGGTGCGGGTGATGGCGCCGAACGACTGCGCGGCGCTCGCAATGGCCGCCGCTACGGCGCCGGTGCCGCCCTGCGGCAGCGCCCACTCGCGGAACGAGCCGTCGATTTCGCCGAAGTAGTGATGCAAGAAGACCATGCCGGTGCCCGGCGACTTGATGCCCAAGAAGGTGCCGATGATGCCGGATGCCGACATGGTGCCGATGAGTGGCTCGCCTTCGAACCAGCGACGCAAGAAGTCGTAGGCGCTGCCCGTAATCAGATCAAGGAGGGCACCCTTGGTGCGCAGTGGCAGGTGACCGAAGTCCTTGGCGAGACCGGCGTACTCGAGCCACTCCTTCGGATCGCCATACGGGTCGGGAGCCGGCATGTCGATCGCCGGGCGAATGAAGCGGGTGATGTCGGTGACGGTCTGCTTAAAGTCGTCGTAGTTGTCGGCGTCGCGGTGCGACCACTTGCGAATCTCGCGCAGGGTGTCGGCGTGATCGGTGCGGCGATCGAGGTAGCCATCCCAGTGCGGGGTGTAGGTCCCGACCGACGGCGCCATCTGCAGGCCGTGCTTGGCAAGGTCGAGCTCGCGAATCACCTGTGGGCGCAAGAGGCTGACCAGATAGGAGGCGACGGAGAACTTGTATCCCGGCACGGGCGACTCGGTGAGGGTTGCGCCACCCAAAACGGAGCGGCGCTCGAGGACGATGACCTTCAGTCCGGCCTTCGCGAGGTACGCCGCGGTAGTGAGGCCGTTATGCCCACCACCTACAACGATCGCGTCGTACCGTTCTGCCACTGTTCCTCCCAACCTCGCCCCGAATCGCTAGGATGCGGGTGCGGGCAATGGTACCGCCTAGGCCGCTGAGTGAGAGGGAGGGACGCATGCCGCTCGAGACGCCGTTCCACTCCCGCACAGCAGAACTGAACCAGGCACGCCGCTGGCGCAACTGGTCGGGATTCTTCATCGCCGACTCCTATATGCCAGCGCATGACTTGGAATACCATGCGGTCCGCTTCTCGGCCGCCCTCTTCGATATCACCCCTATGTGCAAGTACCGCCTGACCGGTCCTGACGCCGCCAAGCTAGTTGACCGCGTCATCACCCGCCGCGCCGATCGCATCAAGCCGATGAAGGTCATCTACACCCCGTGGTGCGATGAGACCGGTCGCGTGCTCGATGACGGCACGGTTGCGTTGCTCTCTGACGGCTCCTACTTCTGGACCGCCGCCGAGCCGCAGCACGGCTGGCTCGAGGCCGCATCGGAAGGTCTGAACGTCACCATTGAAGACCAGACGGAAACGATCTGTGGCCTCTCGCTGCAGGGCCCGCGTTCGCGCGAGGTGCTCTCCGCCGCCGTTGGGCGCGACATGAGCGACCTCGGCTTCTTCGGCCGCGCCGACGTCACTATTGGCGGCGTTGCCGTGGGCGTTTCGCGCACCGGCTACTCAGGTGATCTCGGCTACGAGCTCTTCATGCCCTTCGGCACGGCGCTCCCCGTCTGGGATGCGCTGATCGCGGCGGGTGAGGCGCACACGCTTCGCGTTGCCGGCATGGAGGCGCTCGACGTGGCGCGACTCGAGGCGGGCCTGATCATGGCCGGCGTCGACTACTTCTCTTCACGAACCGCACATCACCCGAGCCAGGCGGTCTCGCCGTACGAGATCGGCTTCGATCGACTCGTGGACCTCGACAAGCCGTCGTTCATTGGGAAGCGCGCCCTCATGGATGAGGTCGCAGCAGGCGGCCCACCAGACCGACTCGTGGGCCTCGAGCTCGACCTCAATGTGTTTGAGAACGCCTACCTCGACCTTGGCTACCCAATTGAGCATCCGCTGCGCGCCTGGCGCAAGGTGATTCCGCTCACCCGCAAGGGCGACACGATTGGCCGCGCCACGAGCGGCACCTTCTCGCCACTTTTGAAGCGCTCCATTGCCCTCGGCCGACTCCCCGCAAAGCACGCGGTACCGGGCACGATCGTTGGCTTGGAGTGGGCGATTGAGGAGACCCGCCACGAGATTCCTGCAACCGTGGTGCCGCTGCCGTTCCTCGACCTGCCGCGCAAGCGCAGCTAACTCCCGCTCCCTAGAGTCGCGCCGCTCGCTCCAGGGGGATCCCCCACGCACCACTAATGCGTTCCGCGGTCAGCACCTCTGCTGGTGTGCCATCGGCTGCAATGGTGCCGTTAGAGACCAAAATGACGCGCGAGAACCCATCGCGCACAATGTCGAGCTCATGGAAGATCGCCACGATCGTGCGCTTCGTTTTCATGATCGTCTCGTCGCCGGCGAGGCTGGTGAGCAGATCGGCAATCTCCATGCGGTGACGCAGATCCAAGTGTG
>CAJABS010000143.1 GCA_903938075.1 uncultured Chloroflexota bacterium
GATCTCGAACCGTCTCCACGAGAGAGTTCCAGGAGCCGCAACTGCGGCAGGGATTCTCGAGGGCGGGCGCCTCAAAGGCGCAGGTTTGACAGAGCCAGACGCTCTTACTCTTCGCCATTCGGCGGAGGCGCTAGTCGACTGCGCCGACCGGCTCAGCCGGCACAGCGGCGGGCGAAGCTACCCCCTCTTCGCGAATCATCACCGTGATCGCGCCGTCAACAAGATCGACTACATACGATGCGCCGATCGGATCGGCCCCCTGAAGGAGTCGCTCGGCAAGTGGATCCTCAATGAGCGTCTGGATGGTGCGGCGCAGCGGGCGTGCACCGTACGAGACGTCGTAGCCAACCTTGATGAGGTGGTCCTTCGCCGCGTCGGTAATGACGAGGTCGTGCCCCTGCGTGCGCAGCTGCGCTACGACACGCTTCACGAGCAGGTCGACGATGCGACGCATCTCCTCTTGGTTGAGCGGTCGGAAGACGATGCGTGAGTCAACGCGGTTGAGGAACTCTGGACGGAACGCCTTCTTCAGCTCCTCGTCGACCTTCTCGCTAATCAACGTGTACTCGTCGGCAGCGCGGGCCGCCTCGCCCTCGCCGCGCGAGCGGAAGCCGAGCGACGACGGGGTCTGAATCTGTCGAGCACCAAGGTTCGAGGTCATGATCAAGATCACGTTGCGGAAGTCAACGCGACGACCCTTTGCGTCGGTCAGCTGGCCATCTTCCAAGATCTGCAGCAAGATGTTGAAGACCTCGCTGTGCGCCTTCTCAATCTCATCAAGCAGCACAACGGAGTACGGGCGTCGTCGAATTGCCTCGGTGAGCTGACCGCCATCATCAAAGCCCACGTAGCCTGGAGGGGCGCCCACAAGCCGACTCGTGTTGTGGCGCTCCATGAACTCACTCATATCGATCTTGACGAGCGCATCTTCTGTGCCAAACATGAATTCGGCGAGCGCCTTCGCAAGCTCGGTCTTGCCGACGCCAGTTGGCCCAAGGAAGAGGAAGCTGCCGATCGGTCGCTTCGGATCCTTCAGCCCGGCCCGTGCGCGACGGACTGCGCGGCTCAGTGTTGAAATAGCCTGCTCCTGCCCAACGACTCGCGCGCTGAGCGTCTCTTCCATCTTGAGGAGTCGTGCAGTTTCGGCTTCGGCCAAGCGCATCACTGGGATGCCGGTCCACATAGAGACGACGGCGGCGACCTCCTCTTCGGTCACCACAGGACGCGTGTCTTCGCGCGACTCAGGTGCAGCTGGGGCGGCAATCGCAATCGGTGCATCTGCCGCGACCACAGACGCGGCGGCGGGTGCCGTCGACCCTGGTGCTGGCGGAAGATTCAGGCTCAGGCGCCAAGCGCGATCAAGCTCTTCAATGCGGCTCTTGAGCCCTTCGCCCTGGTTGCGCAGCGAGAGGGCGCGATCAAAGGCACCGGCCGCCTCCGCGTCGCGTTGATCTCGCTCCACGGCGTCTGCTTCGCGGCGCGCTGAGCGCAAGTCGGCAGGTGGCGATGAGTGTCGCAACATCACGCGGCTCGACGCCTCATCAATCACGTCAATCGCCTTATCTGGGAGCTGTCGATCGCTGATGTAGCGAACGGAGAGCTCCACCGCCGAGGCGAGTGCCTCATCAGAGATGCGCACCTTATGGTGTGCCTCGTAGCGCGGGCGTAGTCCCTTCAGGATCTCAATCGTCTCATCAGCAGAAGGCTCGGCCACCAGGACCTGCGCGAAGCGGCGCTCGAGCGCTGGGTCCTTCTCAATGTGCTTTCGATACTCATCAAGGGTGGTTGCGCCAATGCACTGAATTTCGCCGCGGGCGAGTGGCGGCTTCAAGATGTTTGCAGCATCAATCGCACCTTCGGCGGCGCCGGCGCCGACGAGCGTGTGCAACTCATCGACAAAGAGGATCGCGTCGCGCGATGCGCGCAACTCTTCGAGCACCTTCTTAAGGCGCTCTTCAAACTCGCCGCGATACTTGGTACCGGCAACGAGCGAGCCCATGTCGAGCGTGACGACGCGCTTGTCGAGGAGCGGGGCAGGAACATCACCCTTGACGATGCGCTGCGCGAGCCCCTCGGCGATTGCCGTCTTGCCGACGCCTGGTTCACCGATGAGTGCTGGGTTGTTCTTTGTGCGACGCGCGAGCACCTGAATGACGCGCTCGATCTCCTTCTCGCGACCAATCACTGGGTCAAGGCGTCCGGAGCGGGCCGCCTCTGTGAGGTCGATGCCGAGGGCGTCGAGCGTTGGGGTCTTCGAGCCGCTGCGGCGCTCGGTTGGCTGCGCAGTTGGGGTCGATGACTGGCTGAGCACGCGCACCACCTCGTGGCGAACCTTCTCCAGGCTGACGCCCAGGGATTCCAGCACGCCGGAGGCGATGCCTCCCTCTTCGCGCACGAGACCGAGGAGGAGGTGCTCGGTGCCGATGTAGTTGTGGCCCAAGCGGCGCGCCTCATCGATCGCCAGCTCGATCACCTTCTTGGCGCGCGGCGTCAGGCCAATCTCGCCAACGACGGGGCGCTCACCCCGACCGATGATGAACTCAACCGCCTGGCGAACCTTCGCCAGCTCAACGTTGAGGTTCTCCAGCACCTTCGCCGCGACGCCCTCGCCCTCGCGGACAAGGCCGAGCAGCAGGTGCTCTGTGCCGATGTAGTTGTGGTTGAAGCGCTGCGCCTCGTCTTGGGCGAGCGTCAGCACCTTGCGGGCGCGATCCGTGAAGCGATCGAAGCGGTCAGCCGTGGCCATGCGCTCCTCCGATCCCCGCTCCCAGGCGTAGGTCGCC
>CAJABS010000144.1 GCA_903938075.1 uncultured Chloroflexota bacterium
ATCGCGAGGGAACGTGCCGGGGTGATCCCGATTCGTCGGCACGCCTCCAGATACACATCGGGGAGCGGCTTGCCGCCAGCCACCTCGTCGCAACTGACGTACTCGCGAACCACGTCGCTGAGTCCGAGGATCTCAAGAACGGTGCCGATCACTTCGCGCGGGCTCCCGGATGCAACGGCAACGGGTCCACGCGCCGCTGCGCGACGCAGTGCGGCGATCCCGCTCGGGATCGGCCGAATGGCGCCGTTTCGATACGCGTTGAGAAGGTGGTCAATGGTGAGGCGCGCAACGTGCGCGGGATCTGGGTAGTTGAAGAGCTTCGCCATCCCTGCGCTCCACTGCAACGTGTTGGAGCCGTAGAAGGCGTGGAAGTCGTCGATCGTGATGCTGCTGCCAAGCGCCTCCGCAACGGCAAACCGCGCGTCGGCCCAGAGCGGCTCGCTATCGCAGAGCACGCCATCCATATCAAAGACCACCCCTTCAGGGTCGAGCGCGATCGGCGGGAGCGGTGGGGTTGGCGTCACGCGCACAAGCCTAGCGGGGCGCGTACCCTTACCGCATGAGTGACCAGATCGTGATCCTTCGCGAAGCGCCAGAGGCGTGGGGTGCGCGGCTCGAACAGGCCTACGCCGCGGGTGAGATCGCCGAACTTCCGTTCACCCAGACCGTCGCCTGGGCGACGTCGAAAGCGCTCACCGGTTGGGAGGCGGCTCGGATCGTGGCACTCCATCCGAGTGGTGGATGGGCGGGCGCGCAGCTCCTCCTGCAGCGCCTCCCTGGACCGCTCGGACGCTTCGCCTATGCGCCACGCGCGCCACTCGTAGCATGTGCGGACGCAGGCGTTGCCGAGACGCTGCGTGTGGAACTCTTGCGCGCCATACGCGGGCTTCGCGCCGACGGCGTGACGCTCGTCCGCCTTGAGCCTGGAAGTTCACTCGTCGTTGACCCGGAGGGCAACGTCGTGCAGCCTGACCCTGCACTCACCGCCACCCTGCGCACGCCGTGGATCAACGCAGCAACGCAGATTGGCGCGCGGCTGCACCTCGCCGCTCCAATCCAGCCACGCTCGAGTCGGCGCATCGCACTCGCAGGAGGCGTTGACGCGGTCCGCGCGGGCTGGCGCAGCAAGTGGCGGCAGTACGCGCGTCAGGCCCTGACCGATGGCGTGACGGTGCGCCTCGGTACCGTTGATGAGCTCCCCGCACTGAGCGCGGTGATGAGCGCAATCAGCGAGCGGACTGGGAGTAAGTCCCGCAGTGGCGAAGCGTTCTCTCAACTGATGCGCGCGTTCGGTCCGCGTGCAGAACTGCTGATCGCCGAAGGGGCGAGCGCGGACGGCGCCGCTGAGCTTCTCGGTGCGCTTCTTGTGGTGCGCACCGAGAGTGGGAGCACGGAGCTATTCGGCGGAGCAACGAATCGCGGCAATGAGGTTCGCGCGCCATACGCCCTCAAGGCGTTTGCGATCGAACGTGCCATTGACCAAGGGAGTTCTTGGTACGACATGTGGGGCCTCGTCACTCTTGGAATTGCGCACTTCAAGGCGGGTTGGGGCGGGGACGTGCACGCATATCCTGGAGCGCTCGATCTAGATCTCGATCCGATCCGTGGCCCGCTCGTGCGCCTCGCGCTGCGCGTGCGTCGCGTGGCGAGCTAGGCGCTGTAGGGAGGAGTCTCCGCGCGCGGTCGGCGCAGTGCGAGCAGCGTGAGCAGGCCAACGACGAGGACCAGCCCCCAGATCAGATGCGGCGTAGCGGCAATGAGCAGCCCCAGCGCCCCGAGGAGTGTGACCACCACCGCGTAAAGCTGAAGCACGCCACGTCCTGTTGCTGGCGTGAGCCGCCAGATGCGCGCCGCGGCGAGACCCGAAGCAACGCCAGCAGGGATAAAGAGCGCCACGCCAACAAAGAGCGCTGCGAGAAGATCGCGAGCGAAGCGATCAAACGCGGGAAGTCCTTGAGACGCGGCGAACTCTTCGAGGAGCCCTGCGGCGTCTATGCCAAACAGTTCAAGGAGTCCAACAAACTCCTCACCGAGCTCCGTCGCCGCACGTGCACCGAGGGAGGCCCAGCTTTCGTTGCCTGCAATGAGAGATACGTAGATAAGCCCCCCGATCAGGACGATCCCAGCGAGGAGGAGGAGCAGCGAAAGGAGCGCGTTAGTGGCCGCTGCCACAACTAGCAACACGCTTCTGCGATTCTTTCCGCTCACTCGCCCCCCTTGTATGGGTAGATCACCCAGCTCGTTGCGGTGCCAGCAAAGTGATCGGGTGCGCGATCAACCTCGCTGCGCTCCGGCTTGTAGTGAAGGACGGCGGTCCGCACGGTGGCCCCCGCCGCCTCTGCGGCAGCGATGACCTGCTGCAGTGTCCGTCCGCTCTCCCAGACTTCGTCAACGATGAGAACTCTGCGACCGCGAAGCGAATCAGCGGGCGGCATCCGTAGAAGTGCAGCCTCTGGGCGTCGACCACTCGCGTCGTAGTGCTCGGCAACAGCCACAAGAAGATCGCGCAGCCCCATGCGATAGGCGAGCATTGCACCGGGGACGAGTCCGCCGCGACTCACCGCAAGGATCGCCTCAGGTTGCTCAGTCGCCGCTAGTGCACCAATCTCCGCGGCGAGTCGCTCAACCGCCTTGTCGAGATCTTCCCAGCTGAGGTAGAGGGCATCGGCTGGGGGCTGCACTCCCATCTACTTCACGTGTGCGAGCGCGCGATCAAACTCTCGGATGATGTCGTCAGACCCCTCAATGCCCACGCTGATGCGGAAGATGCCGCCGCGCTTCGGCATCGGATAGACGAGCGTGTCGACTTCGCCAAGGCTCACCCCCACGCC
>CAJABS010000145.1 GCA_903938075.1 uncultured Chloroflexota bacterium
CCGCCCACTCCACGTTGAACGGCATCTTGGCCTTGCCGCCGAACGGTGCGAGTCGCCCCTCATGGCCGCAGCCCTGTGCCCACTTCACGTAGTCCGGGAGACAGCGGTAGCGAATCGTTTCGCCGTCCCAGTCGTCGGAGAGGGTGGTACCAACGCGACCGCAGGCCTCGCAGATTGCCTGGATCGGCAGCCAGCCTGCTGGTCGCTCCACATTGCTGACGCGCACGTAGAGGTCACGAATCACCTGCGCCTTATCGAGGGCGGTGCGAATGAATGGATCGAGCTGCCCGGTTGGGTAGATCTCGGAGAGCCAGTAGAACTCTGGTCGAATGCCGAGGCGCGCAAACGTTGGGAAGAAGAGCGTCCCCACAAAGTGGCGCGCATAGTTTTCGGCGCTGCTCCCCTCGGGTGCAGGAACGTGTGCGAGTGGAACGCCCATGTAGCGCTCCACCGCATCGGGGGTGAGGAGCGCCTGCGCATCCATCGCGTCCATGTCTTCGACGCCGTAGCGGAACTGCACGGGGATGCCGCGATCACGCAGGGCACGAGCAATGGCGTCGTGCATCACGGGTCCACGCAGGGAGCCAACGTGCACGGTCCCCGATGGGGTCTTCGAGTCGTTGACGACCTGGGGCCCGGAGACGCGTGCGGCGAGTTCGTCTGCCCAATACATGCTGGGAATCCTAGCGCTCGCGGGGGCGATTAGCCTCGCTGGGCGAGATCGGTCAGGCGCTTGCGGAGTTTGCGGAGCGCCGCCGCATCGCTCACAGCCACGAAGAGGGTGTCGTCCCCCGCCACGGTGCCAACGATCTCGGGGAGTCGAAGGCGGTCAAGGGAGGCGGCAATCGCGTGCGCGCTCCCCGGCAGCGTCTTCAGCACCAGGATTGATCCGGCCACCGATGCCTCTAGCGGAATCTCACCGAGGAGCGCCTGTAGTCGCTCCTCGGACGCGATCTCGACCGAGCGCCCTGGCGGGAATGCATAGGCGGGTGATCCGCCCCGATCCACCTTGATCAGGCCGAGCTCTGTGATGTCGCGACTCAGCGTGGCCTGCGTGGCGGGGATCCCCTGTCGCTTGAGGGCCGTGGCAAGTTCCCGCTGGGTGCGGATCGCCTGCCGCGACACGATGTCGCGCAGGGCACGGTGGCGAACGCTCTTGCCGAGATCCACTATTCACCACCTCGGAGCACCACAGAGGCAACCAACACCGCGGCGAAGGCGAAGCGATACGCCACGAAGATGCGCGTGCTGCCGCCATCCAAGATGCGGAAGAGGAGCTTGATGGCGAACAGGCCCGAGATGAACGCGCTCACGATGCCGATCACGAGGAGTGGCGCACTCGCCGCAAGGTCTTCGCTCGACTCAAGAAGGCGTCGCAGCTCAATGGTGCCTGCGCCAGCAATGGCGGGGATGCCGAGCAAGAAGCCGAACCGTGCCGCCGCTTCACGACGGAATCCAAGCAGCAGCCCACCGCTAATGGTTGCGCCAGAGCGGCTGATGCCCGGGATGAGTGCGAGCGCCTGCGCCAGTCCGACCATGAGGCCATCGATCACGCCCACGCTCTGCAGCGGTCGCTCGCGCGAGCCGACACGCTCCGCAAACCAGAGGAGCAACGCGCCGGCAGTTACCGCACCTGCAACAACAAGTGGCGTACGCACCGCACCTTCAAGGAGATCGCCAGCTGTGAGGCCGAGAAGAACGGCGGGGATGGTGCCGATAACAATCGCAAGGATGAGGCGCTCGTCAGCGGAATCGCCACGGTGGCGTCCCCCTGATGCAATAGTCCGCAACGCAACGCGGGTGAGCCGCATCACGTCGTGCCGAAGTGCAACGAGCACGGCGGCGAGTGTGCCCAGGTGAATCACCGCAGCGAAGGCGAGTGACGAGAGCAGCGGATCGCTGATACCGAAGAGGTACGGGATCGCATAGAGGTGTGCCGATGACGAGATGGGTAGGAACTCCGTTGCCCCTTGAACAAGTCCAAGGAGCAGGGCGATGAGTGCTGCAGATACTGGATCGCTGCCCATCGCTCCTCCTCTTCTACGCCTACGCGCCTACCTGGCGCTGTGGGGGCATAGCATGAGGCGGCGCCCCCCAAATGGGAAGCACCGCCTCAGCGAACTGCCTGAGTGCGCGGACTAGCCGCGAATAAAGAGCGGTGCGAGCACCAGGGTGACCGTGGCCAGCAGCTTCACGAGAACGTGCAGCGATGGACCAGCGGTGTCCTTGAATGGGTCGCCAACGGTATCGCCAACAACGGCGGCCGCGTGGGCGTCGCTCCCCTTGCCGAGGACCTTCCCCTTCGCATCCTTGAGCCCGCCGGACTCGATGAACTTCTTGGCGTTATCCCATGCACCGCCGGAGTTGTTCAACACCGTGGCGAGCAACACGCCGCTGATCGTTCCGACGATCAAGAAGCCTGCCACCGCCTCAGCACCGAGCAGTACGCCGACCAGGACCGGGGTTGCCACCGCAACCACACCCGGAGCGATCATCTCGCGCAGGGCGGCAATGGTGGTGATGTCAACGACGCGCGCGTAATCCGGACGCGCCTTGTAGGTCATGATTCCAGGAATCTCGCGGAACTGGCGGCGAACCTCAACGATGATCGCCTGTGCCGTGCGCCCAACGGCGCGAATTGCGAGCGAGCTGAAGAAGTACGCGAGCATCGCGCCGATGAAGGCGCCGATAAAGACGTTCACGCTCGCCAGGTTCACCGACTCAATAAGCGGCCGCCCGGAGCGCTCCAGGATCAGGTTCACCTTGTCGAGATAGGCCGAGAAGAGCAAGAAGGTGGCGAGCGATGCCGAGGCAATCGCATACCCCTTGGTGAGCGCCTTGGTCGTGTTGCCGACCGCATCGAGCTTGTCGGTCACGGTGCGCACCTTCTGTGGCGCGCGGCTGAACTCCGCGATACCGCCAGCGTTGTCGGTGATCGGTCCGAACGTGTCCATCGCCAAGATGTAGGCGGTGGTCATGAGCATGCCGACCGTTGCAACGGCGGTGCCGAAGATGCCGAACTTCTCCAGCGCGTCACCCGAAAGTCCGGCGGCGATGCCAGCCTGGGTGCCGAGCCAGTTCGAGGCGAAGATCGCCGCCGAAATGGAGACCGCCGTCACCAACGTGGTCTCAAAACCAACGGCGGTGCCAGCGATGATGTTCGTACCGGCGCCCGTGCGGCTCGCCTCTGCGATCTCACGAACAGGTCGATACGAGCCAGCTGTGTAGAACTGGGTGATATAGACGAACGCCACGCTGGTGGCGAGGCCGACGACGCCGGCGGCGAAGAACCAGAGCCATGCGTCGGAGTTACCGGCGTTCAACATCACTGCACAGGCGAGCGCGAGCAGGCCGGCTGAAATGATGGTGGTCGCCCAGTAGCCGCGGTTCAAGATGTTCATTGGATTCTCTTTATCGTTGCCGCGCACGAAGGCCATGGCAACGATCGTGCTGAGCAGCCCGAAGGCGTGCACCACGAGCGGGAAGAAGATCCACGACTCAGGGTTGGCCCAACCCATGCCCTCAGCGATCTTGTAGGCGCTAACGCCCAAGATCATCGCGCCGATGTTCTCGGCAGCAGTCGACTCAAAGAGGTCGGCGCCGCGGCCAGCGCAGTCGCCAACGTTGTCGCCCACGAGGTCGGCGATCACGCCTGCATTGCGAGGGTCATCCTCTGGGATCCCCTTCTCAACTTTGCCGACGAGGTCAGAGCCAACGTCGGCAGCCTTGGTGTAGATGCCACCACCGAGCTGGGCGAAAAGCGCAACGAACGATGCGCCGAAGCCGTAGCCAACGATGAGGAACGGCGCCTCTGCTGGGCGCTCAAGTCCACCGAAGAAGACGAAGACGGCGTACACGCCGAGCAGCGAGAGTGCTGCAACGAGGAAGCCGGAGACGGCTCCACCGCGCATTGCAACCTGGACCGCCTTGACGACGCCCTGTCGGGCGGCGGCGGTGGTGCGCAGGTTTGCCTTGACGCTGACGTACATGCCGATGACGCCCGATGCCATAGAGCATGCGGCGCCGAAGATGAAGGCGATTCCGGTGCGAATGCCGAGGTCCGCTCCGTAGATTTCGGTATCGGCCACGGCCGCCGTCTCAAAGTTGGCGATGAGCGCGCCGATCAGCACGGCCATTGCCACGGAGAGGACACTGATGGTGATGTACTGGCGTCGCATGAACGCGATCGCGCCTTCGAAGATCATGCCCGCAACGTCTTGCATGGCAGGCGTCCCCTTGTCGCGGCGCAGCACATCGCTGGCCAACCACAGGGCGAACAGGATTGCGATAACTGCCGCTGGGAGCACGAGGCTCTGCAGCATGAGTGACGTGATTTCCATTCTTCTTGTTCCTCCGATGCGTCCAGGTCCGTCGCGTGGCCGCGGTGCTTGGCACCGCGCTTCGGGTCGGGCGTCTGTCGGGCTCCAGATCACTATCGTGACCTGTTGGGATGGGCTCCCAGTGCAGTGATGGTACGGGGAGGCCCCCGCCGTGGGTCAACCGCACACCCTCCCCCGCCTATACTCTGCGGGATGCGCCTCCGAAGACTTGCCATAGAGATCGTGCAGACGGTGGCGCTGACCATCCTCGCCTTCTATCTCCTGCAGACCTTCGTGGCGCAGCCCTTTCGGGTGGAGCAGGGCTCGATGCGCCAAACCCTCGAGCCTGGTCAGTACGTGCTCGCCGATAAGCTCACCGCGGCGCTGACCGGATACCACCGTGGCGACATCGTCATCTTCCGGCCACCCAGCACCTGGCCCGCCGACGCATCGGGTACCCCGTACATCAAGCGGGTGATTGGCCTTCCCGGCGAAACGATCGACTTGGTTGATGGGGTGGTCAGCGTGAATGGCGTGCCGATCGACGAGACCTATACCTACCGTGATGGTGGCGGCGACGGCGCTGGCGAGACAGGGCGCTGGGTTCTCGGCGCTACGGAACTCCTCGTCTTCGGAGACCAC
>CAJABS010000146.1 GCA_903938075.1 uncultured Chloroflexota bacterium
GCTCGCCGGGTCGCCATCCTACGCCGGCCCGACGGGGAGACCATCGGGGGCGGCAATTGGGTTCTTGGCGATCGACGAGGTGATCTGCTCTGTGACCCGCTCGCGCACCGCGCGTGCCGCAGTGGCGCAAGCGAAGTAGACCATGCGCTGTCGGGCACGACCGTGGGTGATTGCTACGGTGCCTTGGACACCTAAGAGGATTGCTGCGCCAATCCGCTCATAGTCAAGCTGGGCGCGGATGCGCGCGATGGAGCCGCGCATGAGCAGCGCGGCGATGGGGCCGAATGGGAGGCGCCGGAACTCGGCACGGAACAGATCGGTGATGGTGGTCGTTACCCCTTCGACAAGTTTGATCGCAACATTACCGAGCACCGCATCGCAAACGACCACATCGGCCTCATCGGCGGCAAGGTGGCGACCCTCAATATTCCCGGTGAAGTTGAGCGATGACTGATCAAGGAGCTCGGTGGCGCGCTGAATGCGCACATCACCCTTCCCCTTCTCTTCGCCGATGGAGAGGAGTGCGACGCGAGGATTGACAACACCAAGGACGTGCTCCGAGAAGATCTGGCCCATATGGGCGTACTGATAGAGATTCTCTGGGGTGGAGTCTGGGTTCGCGCCAACATCAAGGAGGAGGAGCGGCTTCTCGCGCAAGAGGAACTGCACAGCGATAGCCGGTCGAATCACGCCTTTAATTCGGCCAATGATCAGCACCCCTGCAGCCATGCCGGCGCCGGTGTGCCCTGCGGTGACGACCGCATCGGCGAGCTTGTCGCGAACCAGCGCTGCCGCAACAACCATGGATGCATCTTTGCGTTCACGCACCGCGATTGCGGGGTTCTCTTCCATGGTGATCACGCCTGGTCCATGAACAATGGAGACGTTCGCTGGGAGTTCGCCGCCAGCAATCGCACGAATGACCTGCTCGTCACCGACGAGCGTCAGATGGTCGTTGGGATTCTCCTTGGCCCATCGCAGGCCACCTGGGACAACTTCGGTGGGACCGTGGTCTCCACCCATCGCATCGAGGGCGAGGCGGACAGTGCCGCCCGACGCGCTCATTGCGAGTTAGGCGTCAGCGACGTCCGCGTCCGGCGCAGGTCGGCGGATGACCTCGCGGCCGCGATAGGTTCCGCACTCTAGGCAGGCATGGTGCGCACGCTTGACGGCGTTGCACTGTGGGCAGCGATCCATGGATGGGAGCGTCAAGGCATGGTGCGAACGTCGGTCACCCTGACGTGCGTGCGACTTCTTCCGCTTTGGTACGCCCATGTTTTTTGACCTCGCTCGTTGGCGCCCGACTGGGCGCGCCTTGGAGGGGAATCCTACCCGATCGGCGCGCCTTCGTCCCCTTCAGGGGGGAGGAGGGCGGCTAAGCCAGCCAACCGAGGGTCGAGTCCCCGCTCAGGGCAGGCGCTGGCGGGGTGTTCTGCGCCGCAGAGGCCGCAGCGCTCTGGGCAGGGTGGCGTACAGATCAGCACCAGGCGACGGGTCAGGTCGAGCGCCTCGATAGCGAGGCGACCAACATCAACACTGTTCCCCTTGCCGATCAGGAGCGCCCCCTCCGTCGCATGCCGGGGCTCAAGCGCCTCCTCGTCGATCGGTGCGCTCAGTTGCGCGACTGCGGGGGCCAGGCAGCGACCGCAAGCTCCCTCCTGGTTACCGCGGACGGTGCCGACGATGCGCACTCCGCGATTGGTTCGGTCAATCCGAACCTGGACCGCAGCCTTGAAGAGCTCATCGTCGAGTCGCTCCTCGACGGTGAATGGCTCAAGGGTGAAGGTACCCCCCGCCGATTCGGCGAGCAGTGGCGAGAGATCAACGGGATAGAGGGGCGGCAGCACCGCCGCCGATTCGCTCTCCACGAGTTACGCCTTTGAGGAGCGTCGTCGCGCGGCGGCAGTCAGAACCGGGACAACAGCGGCCGGCACGAGTCGATCGAGTGGCCCGCCATAGCGCGCCACCTCGCGAACGAGCCGGCTCGATGTTGAGGCGTGTTCAGGCGCCGTCATCAAGAAGGCGGTCTCAATCTCTGGCGCAAGGAGCCGGTTGGCGTGCGCCATGCGAAGCTCGGCCTCAAAGTCGGAGCCGGCACGGAGTCCACGGATGATCAGGGTCGCCCCAGCATCGGCCGCAACGCGAACGGCGAGATTTGATGCAGAGAGGATCTGCACTCGTGCACTCGCGTCGCCGAGCTCAGCGTCAATCACGCTCTGTAGGAGAGCGGTCCGCTCCTCAAGGGTGAGAAGGGCCTCTTTGTCAGAGTTCGGCAGGATCGCAACGACGAGTCGGTCGGCAATGGCCAGACTGCGACGAATCAGATCGATGTGACCAAAGGTCACAGGATCGAAACTGCCCGGATAGAGCGCCACTCGTTCACTCATTACCAACCTCCGCTCCCGTTGTATTGGTGCGTTCCAGTAGATCTACGCAACTGTCGCCGTAGACCAGCGTTCGCACACATCGTAGTCCTTCAGGGAGGGCTCGGGGCATGTCGCCCGGCCGCGTGCGCCCCGTGAGCGCGAGGAGCC
>CAJABS010000147.1 GCA_903938075.1 uncultured Chloroflexota bacterium
GGGATTCATTGCGAACTCTTTACCCAATCCCACCTTGCAGATTCACCTGGCAGGCGGATGATGGGTCTCGGCTCACTGGACCTCCCTCCCGTGAACCGACCTCCAAGCCAGGAGGGCCGACGGGCATCGACCCTCCTGGCATACCTCCCCCTCCAACCACCTCGATGCGACGGCGTGCCGTGGCGCGTGGGAGAATAGGGGCATGGAACTCACCTATTACGGTCGCACCTGTGTCCGCATCCGCAGCCGCGAGGCGACCATTGCCTACGACCCGTACACCTCAATCGTGGGGCCAACCGGGCGCGGCATCAGTGCCGACATCGTCACGCTGAGCCACCCCGACGACGCCCCGCTCTCGCGCGTAAAGGGGCGCCTCGCCCCGCGCGACAATCGCACCCCCATTGCCACCAGCCTCGACAGCGCCGTCATCCTTGAGGGGCCAGGCGAGTACGAGGTGAAGTCCGTCCTCATCACCGGCATCCGCAGCTATCGCGACGAGCACCGCGGTCCAGCCGCGCGCCACAACACCGTCTTCGCCGCCGAACTTGACGGCATGCACGTCGTGCACCTGGGCGATTACGCCGATGGCCTCACCGCCGAACAGATCGGTGAGTTGCCGGGTTGTGACATCGTCCTCGTTCCAGTGGGCGGCGAACTCTCGCCGCAGGCCGCATCGCGCCTCATCAGCCAGATGGAGCCAAAGATCGTGATTCCAATGTCCATGGTCGACGACGCGAGTAAGTCTGCCGCAGCCATCAAGGCATTCTGCAAGGAGCAGGGCCTGGCAACGCCGCCACCTGCACAGCAGAAGCTCGCTATCACCATCTCCGCACTCCCAGAAGAGACCACGACCGTCATCATTGAGGCGCGCGTCGAAGGACTCGGCGGCGCTGAGACAGCGTCCAGTGGAACGCTTGGCCTCGGCTGATTCCTGCGACAGACTGTTGGCATAGCCAACTGCTCTACTCCCTCTATGAGTAACCTTCGCTGCATCAACTGCCAGCGCGACATTGGCCCCGATGAGCTGGTGTACGAAATTCGAACCTCTCTTGATCCGCAGCCGCCCAACGGCGTAGCCTGCTCTGAGCAGTGCCAGCAGCAGAAGGAGAACGAGAGTAAGCAGCGGGCAATGCTCTTTTATCAAGTGATGGGAAATCCGTTTGGAGGTGACAAGAATGAGTGATGGCGATTTCGGTGGTGATGGTGGTGGCGGAGACGGCGGCGGAAGCGACGGCGGACCATTTGACTTGAACAACAACGGCTCGTCGTTTGATGAATTTGTCCTCTTCGCAGCAATCACTGAAAGCAATCGTGCAAAGCGATCGTCAGGTGGCGGTCCGGCGAAGAAATCTGGCTGCCTGCTTCCAGTGGTAGCAGCTGCGATCTTCGCCCTTGCGCTCCTAGCGCTCTAGTACAACGCGCTCCCAGCCGCCGCTGATCTGCAGCGCTCCTGGGTCGCCGCCGGCAACCAACGCACGTTCAGGGAGTAGCCCGACGACCTCTGTTTCGCCAATCTCAACGCCGCGGCTATTCGCTGCTGAGCGGATGCGCTCCCGAATCGCATGCAACGTATCGCCACGGTCGGTGGCCTCAAGAAGGTCATGCAGGTTCATCGATACTTGTGCGATGTTCTTGCTTGCGAGCGGGAAACCGAGCGCCTGCAGTCCACGCACCCCACCAGGTGTTGCGCCGCGAATCTCGCGCGCGATCTCTTTCGAAACCTTTAGGAGCGTGTCGGCGTTGGCGCCAACAAGCGCAATGTTCCACGCCGCCATCAGCGTGCGCGCACCAACGGCGGTTGCGCCAGCGGTTGGATGGGGCGCTCGTGGACCAGAGTCTGGCTCGCCCCCCTCTGCCGCCTGATGCGCCGCGAGCTGCTCAAATCCACCGCGACGCAAGGTTGGAAGAGACCGTCGCTCTTGGTTCCGTGCTGCCGCGCCATAGAGATGCACAGGAAGGTTCAACGTGGTCGCAAGTGCAGCACCTGCAACGCGGGCGATCTCGGCAGCCTGCTCGAGCGTTGCCTCTGGCGAGATCGGCACCACCGGCACCACGTCGAGCGCACCGATACGTGGGTGCACGCCGCGACCATCTCCTGACTTCGCTGGGCTCGATAGATCAATGGATGCCACGGCGATGCGTGCAAGTGCGAGAGTCGCTGCCACCAACTCAACACCGCTGGCGGCGACGTAGGTGAAGACGCTCCGATCGTGATCGGCATCGGTGTGAACATCTCGCAGCGTGACACCTGGGACAGCCTGGATCGCTGCGGCAACCTGCTGCAAGATTTCTGCGTTGCGCCCCTCGCTGATGTTCGCAACGATTTCGAAGTTCGCTGTCGACATGTTCATCAGTCGAGCGTACGGCGCATCACGGGCCAGCGCCCATCGGGACCGGTTGCGGCAACGGTGAAGCCGAGCCGCCCCCAGAAGCGTTGTGTAGCGGCGGAGGTGTGCTCTGGGTCAGCGACAGATTCTGGTTCCTCTGGGTACGCCTCAGCAGCGGCAAAGCCAGCTGCGCCGAGCCGAGCGAGCACACCGGCCACAAGCGCACTCCCGAGCGCACTCCCGCGCGCCGCTGGCACGACAGAGATGCAGGTGATGATCGCTGGTGGCGGACTGTCGGGAAGGTCGGGGTAGCGATCGCGCAATCGTTGCGCGCGCGGAAATGCGGAGAGCGGTCCCGCTTGGCAGTAGGCAACGGGTTCGCCTTTCGCAAGTAGGACCCAGCCCATCGGCCCACTCACTGGAAGCTGTCGCGTCAGCAGGCGCAGCTTCGGTGGTTGCCCTGGCGCTGCAGCCGCATCGCGTAGCGCCTCTTCGCGCGTTGGCGGTTCGGGGGCGAATGGATTAAACGCTGGCGCCTGCTCCTCATCGGCGCCGAGGAATGCGGCGAGGGCACTCTTCCCTCCTGCGGGTGTGCTGGCACGCGCCGCAGGGTTTGGCGTGGCGCCACCAATGGCTGCCGCCTTGCTGCCACGCTCTGCGTCCTCCCACCAGGTGCAGGTGGCGTGGTCGGCACTCGCGTTGGCGCACGGCGGTACGAGCAACAGCTCCTCGGCGCTCTCCACGCCGACTAGCTCAAACCCGTCACCGATGTTGATTCTCATCGTCTGGGATACTACGCCGCATGAGCGATCATGCGACTCCTGGGCACGATTCCCACGGCGAGGCCGAAGAGGCTCCCATGGGCGCTATCAACCTTGCTGCGTGGGGGGCCGGTGCCCTCGGTGTTGCGATTGGCCTGCTAACAGCCGCCGCCATCGCAATCGCCGCAGGCGCCCTCTAGCTCAGCCTTTCGACTGCGCCTGCCGTTAGCGGCGGCGCGTCGTTCGCTTCGTCGCCACCCCAACGCCCATCAGTCGGCGTAGCAGCGCGACGAGTGGCGTGACTGCTCGGCCGAGCAGGCTACCGGCAAGCG
The DNA here is from genome assembly GCA_903938075.1 of uncultured Chloroflexota bacterium. Lineage (GTDB taxonomy): Bacteria > Chloroflexota > Limnocylindria > Limnocylindrales > Limnocylindraceae > Limnocylindrus. The sequence continues at coordinate 3,421 of CAJABS010000147.1, forward strand.
CGCCGATCAACGCGATGGGCAAGACCACGATGACGAGGTTGATCGCCGCAATAATCACGGTTCGACCAACAGAGATCAGATTTGCGATAGCGAGTGAAACTTCTTTACCGAGATCAAAGCCGTTTGCTGCGTTACCGATTGACGAGCCGATCTGGCTGATCGTCACGGAGATGGTGGTCATGGCAACCTGATCCGCAAGTGCTGCGCGCTGTGCGTCGTACGACTCAATGTCACTGCGCACTGCGGTGAGCTGCGTTTGCACAGCGAGCACGTCAGAGACGGTCGTCGCTCGCGTCATGAGCTCGAGGAGCGCCGCCTCTGAGGCGCGCAGGTTGCGTAGGCGGGCCTCAAGGTCAACGAGCTGCATCGTCACCTCATAGGTGCTGATCTGCTCGGAGAGGACCGTGCCCTCAGCGCGTAGCGCCAGTACCGCCGCATCAAACGACGCAGAAGGGACTCGGAACGTCACCGTGAGGTATGGCGTTGACGCGTCGGTGTAGCGGTAGCTGCCAGAGACGTAGCCGCCCTGGCTCTTCACGATGCCAGTCAGCTTTGTCAGGCTGGCCTCAACGTCCGCGACTTCGAGGCTGAATGAGCCGTTGCGCACAACATCAATGCGATCACCCTCAATGGAGCCGCCTGGCGTCGCGGTTGGAACGCCGCCGGTGTCGCCCTTCTCGATGGGAGCCGAGGAGCCGCCGCTCGCGCCGAAGAGAAGCGCGCTGAGGCCGCCACTGGCGGAGAGTGCCAGCACGAGCGCAACCACCACGCCAATCTTTGCAGGCGTGCTAAACGACGGAAGGGTGAGCGATCCGATCTTCATGGTGTGCACCTCAGCTTGCGCGCTCACTAGGGAACGCCTCATCCCCGTAACGCCGCCGAGTGGCCTGAGGTTCCTGGGCTCCTAGAAGAGGCCGACGATCTCCCCGCCGTGCTCAAGGTCGAGGTCAATACGCTCGCCGCCAGGGGACTTATTGAGGCCCGGCATTAGCCGCATATCGCCGCAGACAGCGGTGATGAAACCTGCGCCGGCGGCCAGGGTGACCGCCTTCACTGGTACGCGGAAGCCGGTTGGTCGCCCGAGTTTGCTGGCATCGTGCGAGAGCGAATACTGCGTCTTCGCCATGCAGATCGGCAGGTGCCCGTATCCGAGCTCCTCCAAGCGCGCAAGGCGCTTCGCCGCGGCAGGGGCAATATCTACGCCATCTGCGCCGTAGATGCGTGTGGCGATTGTCTCGATCTTCTTGGCGAGTGGCATGTCGTCCGCATAGATCGGCGCAAACTTTGCCTCGCCCGAGGTTGCCGCAGCCCACACCGCCTCCGCGAGAGTGGCCGCGCCAGCTCCGCCATCGGTGAAGTGCGTCGTGACCACAGCGGCGCGAGCCCCTGCGGCCAGTGCGACGGCGCGAATCGCCTCATGTTCCGCAGCGGTGTCTGTTGGGAACGCATTCACAGCGACCACCACTGGAATGCCGAACGCGAGGACATTCTCAATCTGCTTTACCAGGTTCTGAGCCCCAGCGGTCACAGCCGCAACGTTCTCGGTGCTGAGCGCTGGGTCGAGCGGCTTGCCAGCAACAATCTTGCCGACGCCACCATGCATCTTCAGCGCGCGCACGGTTGCCACAATCACTGCCGCATCGGGGGCGAGACCAGAGGCGCGGCACTTGATGTCGAAGAACTTCTCGGCGCCCATGTCGGCACCAAAGCCCGCTTCGGTCACAACTATCTCGTTTGTTGCGAGTGCAGCGCGGTCGGCAATGATGGAATTGTTGCCATGCGCAATGTTTGCGAACGGTCCGGCATGTACGAGCGCTGGCCCACCTTCAAGCGTTTGCAAGAGATTCGGCTTAATTGCGTCACGCAATAGCGCGGCCATGGAGCCAGCGACTTTCAAGTCTTCAGTAGTGACCGGTTTGCCATCAACTGTTTCGGCGACCACAATGCGGCCAAGGCGCGCACGAAGATCGGCAAGATCTGATGCGAGGGCGAGTACGGCCATAACTTCACTGGCAACGGTGATAACGGTTTCTGATTCACGGACGACGCCGTTCTCACGACCACCGAGACCGATGATCGTCTTTCGAATCGCGCGATCACTGATGTCAACGACGCGCGGCCAGGTGATGCTGCGGAGGTCGATGTTGAGCGCGTTGCCGTGATGCAGATGATTGTCGAGGAATGCCGCGGCGAGGTTGTGTGCTGCGCCGATGGCGTGCACATCACCGGTGAGATGAAGGTTGAACTCCTCCATCGGAATCACTTGGCTGTAACCGCCGCCCGCGGCGCCACCCTTGATGCCGAAGACCGGTCCGAGACTTGGCTGTCGAATCGCGACGGCGGCGCGGTGGCCAATCTTGTTGAGGCCCTGCGCGAGTCCGACGGTGGTAGTGGTCTTCCCTTCACCGAGTGGCGTTGGACTGATCGCGGTGACCACCACGTACTTGCCGCGTGCGCCGCTCTTCTCTAGGCGCTCGATCCCTTCAATGGAGAGCTTCGCCTTGGTGCGACCGTACGGCTCGACCTCATCGTCGTGAAAGCCGAGGGCGGCCGCCACCTCGCCAATTGGCTTCGGCGTTACGCCACGTGCAATCTCAAGATCAGAAGGGAATCCCATGCCGTGAGTCTACGCTCGCCCGCGCACGAGGCGCTCGGCGGCTTCAGCTGCATGCAGTGCCAAGATCGCACTGGTCATTGGGCCCACACCACCAGGCACGGGGCTGAGGCCACCCGTGTCGCCGAGCTTCGCTTCAACGCTCGGGGCATCAACGTCACCCACGATCGTGTCGCCGCTCGGGTGAATGCCGACGTCGATCACGACCGTGCCCGGCGATACGTGCTCGCCGCGCACCAAGCCGCGAACGCCGGCGGCGACCACGAGTACGGCGGCGGTGCGGGTGACCACCCCAAGATCAGGGGTCTTTGAGTGCGCCACCTCGACGTGTGCCCCAGCGATCTCCAAGAGATGGGCCACGGGTCGGCCAACGATGGCGCTGCGCCCCACCACAACCGCGGCTCGCCCCTCCAGTGGAATCTCATACGCCCGCAGCAGCTCCATTACCGCCGCCGCGGTGGCGGGGAGGAGTGACGCATCATGCGTGCCCTCGGCGAGCCGCTCTGCGTTCACAACGGTAATGCCGTCAATATCTTTGCTTGGCGCGATCGCCGCGGCAACAATCTCTCGCGACACGCCAGTTGGCAGTGGCGACTGCAGGATGATCCCCGCAACGTTCTGGTCTGCAGAGAGTGACGTCAGCGAGGCAAAGATCTCGGCCTCCGTTGCTGTTGCGCCAAGTTCCACACGACGTCCGACGAGTCCGGTTGCGCTGACCTGCTTCAGGAGTCGATCAACGTACAACAGCGAATCGGGCTCGCCCGTTGCAATCACCACGGCAATCTCTGGTGCCACCCCGCGTGCGTCGGCAATTGCACGCGCTGCGATTTCGGTGGCGCGCGCCGTGATCTGCTTTGCAAACGGCTGCGCTGCGAGTCGTTGCGTCATTGCGAACTACGCCTGCGTCAAACGTTCAAGCGCTGCCACAGAGGCAGCAGTCTGATTCGCAAGCGTCGCGCGCGTTTCAGGGTCATCAATGAACGGGAGGTTGGCCTCAACATTTTCTGCTGCGCTCAAGCCAGCAGCGCGCGCGAATCGCAGCGCAACATCAAGGTCACTTGCAGCGCTCACTAAGCTGCGACCGGTGAGTAGGCGCGCAGCTTCTGCGGCGGCGGTAATCGCACGTAGCGTTTTGAGTGGCACCTCTGCCGCATGCTCGGCCGCTGCAGACATCGCGCGACTGCGCGCATCTCGCTCGTGCTCCTCAACTTTTGGCAGGCGCATCGCTTGAATGAACGCGTTGTAGGCGTGTGCATCGTCGTCTGCAAGGGTGAGGAGTTCACCACGTAGCGTCGACATTTGCGCCGCCGTGCGTTGCTGTAGCGCAGCCTCAGCGCCATCGGGGCTCTTCTTGAGCGAGAGGCCAGCCACCATCTCAACGAGTGCGGCCGCGGTTGCGCCACTTATTGCTGCAGCGGCACCACCGCCAGGCGCAGGTGTTGGCGCAGCGAGTGCGGCAAGAAAGTCGGCAAGGGTCTGCTCTGCCATTGATTTCATCTGCGCATCCTATCGCGAGCGCCGCGCGCGAGGGCGCGTCAGATTTGAGTTAATCAGCCTGTAGTTCGCGCGGGCCGTCGCCATGTCGGCGGGCCAGCGAGAGTGCGACGGCGAGGGAGACGACGAGACCGGCGAGTACGCCGAGCTCCCAGAGAATTGGCTCAAGGTTGCCGCCCTCGCTCAAGATGCGTTCCGCCTGCGCAGTGACGACGAGCACGCGGCGAACGACGGCAACGAGGCCGATGATCAGGAACGGCTCAAGGATGAGCTGTGTTCGCGCCAGCGAGAGTCGCAACGTATAGAGCAGCTCCGCGATAATGAAGACAAGAAGTACGCGATCGAGGATTAGGAGGGCCGAGTCGATACCGCCCTCATGAATCCCCTCAGCAACGAGCCCAACGGTATCGGCACCGATCAGGGCGATCGCAATGACCAAGACGCCGGCGAGGGCGATGTCGAGGGTGATCTCAAGGCCATGCAGTACGCCACGGGCGCGACCAACAACACTGGTTAGGAGCGGGCCGAGGACGTGGTCCCCGGACGCTGAGTTTCGGGTCGCAGACTGTCGCTTCATGGCCCGGAGTATGGCAGGTGGCTAGGCGTGAACGAGCACGTGCTCCATCTCGGGGATCCCCGAAGCGAACGGCAGGGTTGCCCATGCATCGTCGAAGGCCTGAATGGACCAGGCGCCCGTGCGACGCGAGAAGCTCAGGACGAGGGCAGCATCTTCGGTCTCAATCTCCCAGAGGGTGCGGGGTCCTTCGCTGGCGCTGAAGACACCGTATTCACGGCGGAGCGCGAGGACCTGGGTCACCTTGCGGCTGATCCCCTCGAAGGCGACCGCGATTGGGGCGCCGGTGCGCCAGTGGGCCGTCACGGCTACCGCGACTGGGCTAATCGGTTGCATTGCCATCCTGAACCTCCTCCCCTCGTGGGGGTCTGCGTTAGAACATCTGTTCGTAGTCTCATAGAACATCCGTTCTGTGTCAAGGGGGGGACCTGTGCGAGAATCGTGCTCCAACGGGGGGCGCCCAGCCCCCCAGCCACAGAAGAAGGAGCCCAACTGATGAAGGTGATCTTGACCGCCAATGTGCCCAAGCTCGGCAAGGCCGGGGATCAGAAAGAGGTCGCCGGGGGCTACGCCAAGAACTTCCTCTTTGCCAATGGTCTGGCGATCCCAGCCGTCGGCGGGGCCGCCTCCGCGGTTGCTGCAGGGATCGCCTCCCGCGCCGCCAAGCAGGATCGGCAGCGCGGCGAGGCCGAAGGCTTTGCGCAGCGCATCAGCTCCACCACGCTCACCATGGGCGTCAAGGTGGGCGAGGGTGGCAAGCTCTTCGGCTCCATCACCACAAAAGAGATCGCCGAGGCGCTCGATCGCCGCGGCATCAGCGTTGAGAAGCACCAGGTCATGCTCGACGAGCCACTGAAGCAGCTTGGCTCGTACAAGGTGCAGATCAAGGTGGCGGCACACCTCGTCGCTGAGGTGACGGTCGTCGTCGAGCCGAAGGGCTGATTACGACCCGTCGCGTTCTGCACGTCGACCTTGACGCGTTTTTCGCGTCGGTCGAGATTCGCGACAATCCGTCGCTCGCCGGCAAACGTGTTGCTGTTGGATACGGCGAAGGTTCTCGTGGCGTAATCTGCGCCGCCTCCTATGAGGCGCGTGCATTCGGCGTTCGCGCCGCAACGTCGGTGCACGTTGCACGCGCGCGTTGCCCGAACCTGATCCTGATTCCGCCGCGCCACGATCGCTACAGCGATGTCTCACGCGAGGTGATGGAGGTGCTCGGCGGATGGAGCCCTGTCGTTGAGCAGGTCTCCGTTGACGAGGCGTATCTCGATCTCAATGGGACCGAGCAGCTGCACGGCTCACTAGAAGATGCCGGTCGCGGAATTCGCGCCGCAGTTAAATCAGCAACGGGCTTAACGATCAGCGTGGGCGGCGCGTCGAGCAAACTAGTCGCAAAGATCGCCTCGGGTGCTGAGAAGCCGAATGGCCTAACGATCATTACACCTGGAAGCGAAGCGACATGGCTCGCACCGCGGAAGGTCGGCGTGATTCCTGGCATTGGCCCGGTTGCGCAGAGCGTCTTGCGCGAACTCGACATTCTCACCTGTGGCGATCTCGCCAACGCACCTGATGATCATCTCGTTCGCCGCTTCGGTGATCGCGGACCAGATCTCAAACTCTTGGCACGCGGCATTGACGACACGCCGGTAGATGACGGAGGTGAACGCAAGTCGCTCGGCCGCGAGATGACCCTTGATGACGACATCGCCGATCCAGAGGCGCTTGAGACGTTGCTCTTAGGTCTTGTTGAAGAGGTGTCGTACTCACTGCGCAGCGAGGGGCTGCTTGCGCGCACCGTCACACTCAAACTAAAAGACGCCGAGTTCCAATCCATCACACGCCAGGTGAAGCTTGGGCAGCCGTCCGATCTCGCTGGCCCAATCTTCGAAGCGGCGCGCGCGCTGCTCGAAAAGACGGCGCGCGGCAGCGCTTATCGGCTCATTGGCGTCTCGACCTCAGACCTTGGTGAGGATGAGCAGCTCGCACTCTTTGACGGGGCGGCGCAGGCACGCGAGCGCACCATCACCGCAGCCGCCGACACCATGCGCCGGAAATACGGTGAGGATGCGATTACGCGTGCGCGACTCCTGGAAGAGGAGTAGCTCCGCAGCCGCTACTCAATGTCAAACTCAATCAGCGTGACGCCATATAGGGCTTCACGATTGCCGATCGAATCTCCCACCGAGAACCAGAGCCGATAGCGGCCGGGTGCCGCATCGTCTCGCAGCGTGATGGTCTGCACAAACCACTCCCCATCTACGACACCAGTTCTGGTGATCGTATCGAGGCCCATATCAGAAGCCCAGGGTTTGCCTGCGTCATTGGTGATGCGTCCATTCGGCCCCTCCACCCAGGCCACGACGTAGGCGATCCCACTCTCATCTGTCGCATACGTCGACACAGAGAATGTCCCCCCAGCGGCAATCTCTCCAAACCAGGTGATGCGTGAACTCGTAATCACAGGTACGCGCACATCGCTGCTGCCACCAACCACATTGAAGTCGTAGGTCACAAAGAGGGCATCTACTGAAACGTCAGGAAAGATGCACTCACAGCCAATCGACACAAGGTATCCGGCGCTGGGCGCGTTCGTTGGTACTAGACAGCTGATCTCATACTCGCCGTCGCGCTGATCACCACTGACGCGAACTGCTGCCACGCCAAACCCGCACCAACTTGAAACCCAGCCACTTGTGCCGCCAACAAAGGCAACGGGTGCCTGGTAGCCCGAAGGATCCGTCATGCGGAAGCGAATCACCAGCGGTGTGCCTGCTTGCACTTCAGCTGGTACCCGGACGTTCGTAATCTGCGCTGGCTCAAAGGTGCCGTCTCCGCCCCCAACAGGTGGCAGTGGGCGTTCGAGATCCAGCATGCCACCGCCGGGCATCTCTGATGTCGGATCCGAATCTGTTCCGTCGCCTGCTCCATCGGCGGGTGGCGCAGTCTGTCGCGCTCCGGAGTCTTTGTAGTAATCACCGAGCTCCAGGGAGGCGAGTTCGTTCCCCTCCGCATCGCGGGCAACAACTCTTCCAGTCACCTGGCCGCTGGTCGATGGCCACCACACCGCAAATTGACCGGCGCTGTTTACCGATGCAGAGAAGTCTTCTGACTCCTGACCAACAACAGCGACGTCAACAGTTCCTTCTGGCGCCTGACCCGAAAGAACCATGACCATCTCGCTCATCCACTCTGTTCCGGCCATGAATTCGATGTTGAGCTGCGCACTGTTCTGCGCAGCAGGTTCACTGAGCATCGCTGGGCCTCGGACCAGTGCTCCTGAATCGTCGCTTAGAAGCATGCAGTGCAATCGAAGTGTAGGAGTTGACCACACGACCAAGCTTGCGTTGCCACGTGTATCCACGAGATCGAGTGATTCATCGGAGATCAGTTCAAGCTGCTGCGCCGTAATCGGCATTCCTTCCGTACATACCGTTTTCAATTCGGCAGAAGGGGCGAGAGGGCTGGTGTCCGCAGTTGGGCTCCACGCCAGCGTGGCGCGAGTTGGCTGAGCGAAGCTAACCACCGAGATGGCGAGTGCCGCAGCGATTGCAATCGGCACAACAAAGGAGCGTCGTGGCGCAGCATGCGCAGTCGCGCCCGCCTGTTGCTGTGACAGTCGCCCGGCAAGTGCCGTACGCTTCGCGCGGCTCGCACCGGAGGCGCCTCGCGCTGGGTCCGCCTGCTTCAGTCTCTCTAGTGCGTCCATCATCTACCTCCAGCTGTTCATCTCATGAGCGCATCGATACCTGCGCCTACTCTCTCTATGTCGCCTAGGCCGTCACTCTTTCACGCCTCTTTCAGCAGATCTCGCATGCGGCGTTTTGCCCGGTGGATGCGAATTGCTGCAGCGTTAGCTGAGATCCCCAGAACCTTCCCCACCTCACGGGCGGGGAGCTCATCCCAGACGGCAAGGAGAAGGGCCTCGCGATCTCGCTCCGGGAGCGCGCTGAGGGCGGTGGTGATTTCTGGCTCGCGAGAGATCACGGGGGCAGGGGCGGCGGGGAGGAGCTGCGTCACGAATCTACCAAGGAGGGACTCGCGTCGAACGCGCTTCCGGCGCATGTTGGCGAGGACCTTGCGGCAGACCCCAATGGACCATCCAACCTCGGATCCTTTTGGGATTCGCTCAGGCTGCTGCCAGAGGAGCAGCATAGTTTCACTAACGGCGTCTTCAGCCTCTTCGGGCGACGCTCGGCGCAGGGCATATCGCCGGGTCGGCTCGTACACGCGATCGATCAACGCCTCGAGCGCACCTGCGTCCTTCACCTACCCCCCAATCTCGCAGTATCGGTAAAGGGTATATGTCTCGACTGGGCGAAACCTTTCAGTTGAACAGGGCTGCGGTGGTTAGCGAGACGGTTCGGCCCCCACCGATCTCCAGCCCCACACACCAAGACCGGCCGCGAAAGCCAGCGCCGCGACTGACACCGCAAGCGCGAGGGTTGTGCCAGCAACTCCATTGAGGACGATCAGGAGTGCGAGATCCCAAAGCCCGTGCAGCACCATTGGTAGGTAGAGGGAGCCGGTCCGAATACGAATGTTTGCTGCCCACATGCCCATGCCGACGGCAAGACAAGACTGGAAGAGCGCGGGTACCAGCTCGCCAGTCATTAGCGCATTGAGCGAATGAACGGCACCAAAGCTGATTGCACTGATGAGCACCGCGCGACGAACGGAGTATGCACCGAGGAGTGCTCGCAGGAGCACGCCGCGGAACGCGAGTTCTTCAGAGAAGCCCACCGCCATTGCGTTCACCACAAGAAAGATCAGAACTGATGTCGCCGGCAGGCCGTTCGCCACCGCGAGCGCCATGAGCAGCGCAACCGCAAGAACCGCTGGTAGTGCTGGGCGCCAGGAGGTCGGTGCGACGAGACCGAGCTGACTCCACTTGCCGCGATAGGCGATCAGGAGGAAGAGTGCCGCCACGGGGATTCCCCAAACAATTCCGTTACTTGCGAGTTTGTCGACACTCGACGTTCCGCCCGCTTGAACTAGGCCGCCGCCAATGGTGATAGCAACCCAGATTGCCAGCGTGATCAACGCGTTCCGACGTGACGGGGCGAACGACATTGCTCCTCCTTCACGGCAAGGGCGCGGCAAAGGCCGCACCTCTCTCGCCACGCGGGAGGCTAGCACCAGAACTGGCGCATCTGACAGGGGGTTGTGCCACCCACTTGACACAGTTCCGAACAGGCGTTCTAATACCTGTATGACCCGACATGATCAGGACCGCAAGACGAGAATCCTCCAGGCGATCGCCGAGGGGATCCGTCGTTCAGGCACCCCACCGACCGTGCGAGAGATCGCCGACCTGGTCGGCCTCGCCGCCCCCTCCGCCGTTCATCACCACCTCGAGACCCTCGAGCAGGAGGGGCTGATCGAGCGTGGCGCTGGCCTTTCGCGCTCCGTGCGCCTCACCGCCCGCGGCCGCTCCCTTCTGGAGATTGACAGCGAACTTGAGACGACGAACCTACCGATGGCCGCCCGTGAGCTGGTCGTGGTGGGGCAGATCGCCGCCGGTGGGCCGATCGAAGCCTACGAGGAGCGCTCCGAAACGGTCGCCGTCCCGGAGTTCATGTCGACCCCCGACTCCTACCTCCTGAAGATTCGCGGCGACTCGATGATCGATGCCCAGATTGCCGATGGCGACTATGTGGTCATCAAGCCGAGCAAGGTGGCCGCCGATGGCGACATCGTGGTCGCCCAGGTCGAAGAGAACGAGGTCACGCTGAAGCAGCTCTTCCGCGAGACCGGTCGGGTTCGCCTGCAGCCAGCGAACAAGGCGTACAAGCCGATGTACTACCCCGCCGTGAACGTGCAGGGTGTGCTCGTCGGCGTTCTCCGCCGCGTTCACTAGCCCTCGCCTCGGCGCCGGGCGCCGACTTATCCACAGCCGAAGGGGCCCGATCCCCTCTTCGTGGAGAGATTGAGGCAGATTTGTGGGCATCCACCTAGAGCGTCAACGGCGCGACTGAGAGAATACGAGCATGTCCAATCAACTCCCGCCACAGTCCTCCGAGGCCGAAGAGTCCGTACTTGGCGCCATCCTGATCGATGGCGACGCGATTACCGAGGTCTCCGAAACGCTCAAGGCTGCGGACTTCTACAAGCCGGCGAACAGCAAGGTCTACGCCGCCGTGCTCTCGTTGTACGAGCAGCGCCAGCCGATTGACATCCTCACCGTCTCCGAAGAGCTGGAGCGCCGCGGCCAGATTGAAGAGATCGGTGGACGCGCTGCCCTCGCCGACTTGTGTGATCGCACGCCAACAGCGGTGCACGCCAAGCAGTACGCAAAGATCGTGGAGCGCAAGGCGGTGCTGCGCGGACTGATCAGCGCTGCCGGTCGCATTGCCTCTATTGGGTACGAAGACCCTGCTGACGCGATTGAGGCAATTGATCGCGCCGAGTCAGAACTCTTTGCGATCAGTGAGCGACGAACGGTGTCGGGATTCACCGCACTTGAGACGCTGCTCGGCCAGGCGTATGAGCGACTTGATCATCTGCATCAGAACCGTGGGCAGCTCATGGGTCTGCGCACCGGCTTTACCGACATCGACAGCAAGACGCAAGGACTGCAGGCGTCCGACTTCATCGTGCTTGCGGCGCGACCATCGGTTGGTAAGACGTCACTCGCGCTCAACATCGCCGAGTACGCCGCAGTGCGCGAAGGAAAGTCGGTTGGTGTCTTCTCACTGGAAATGAGCAAGGAGCAGTTGGTTCTTCGTTTGCTGTCGAGCGTCACCAAGATTGACTCGTTCAAGTTGCGCAGCGGCTTCCTCGCCGAGATGGACTTCCCGAAGATCGCTGGCGCCATGGAGAGCCTTTCGCGCGCCAAGATCTTCATTGACGACACGGCGAGCATTTCGGTGATGGAGCTGCGCACCAAGGCGCGACGACTCAAGATGGAGCACGGACTTGATCTGCTGATCGTTGACTACTTGCAGCTCATGCAGCCTGGCTCTTCGGGTCGTGAGTCGAATCGGGTGCAAGAGGTTTCAGAGATCTCGCGTGGCCTTAAGGCGCTCGCGCGCGAACTTGGCATTCCGGTGCTCGCACTGAGCCAGCTTTCGCGTCAGACCGAGATGCGCGGTGATTCGAAGGAGCCTCGTCTCTCAGACCTGCGCGAGTCGGGAGCCATTGAGCAAGACGCTGACGTGGTGATCTTCTTGTGGCGCAAGGCGGATCGCATTGAAGAGACGGATGCGGTTGGTGAGGCGATCGACTTCAGCATCGCCAAGCACCGCAACGGCCCAACGGGCGCCGGCCAGCTCTACTTCGTGAAAGACCAGACGCGCTTCGTTAACTTGGTTCGTGAGCGCAACGATGGCGCACAAGGCGGAGGCGACAACGAGCCAGTAATGTAGGGGCATGTCTCTCATGCTTCTCCGCCCTGGTATGCGTCGCGCCTCGTACCTCTACCTGATGGTCGGCATCATGCAGGCCTGCTACCTCCCCTTCAGCTCCATCGTTTTTCGCGATCGCGGCGTCTCGTTTGAGGCGATCGGCCTCGTGGGCGCGGTTAACTCCATCCTTGCGCTCGCAGCGGCACCAATCTGGGGACACCTTGGCGACGCGACACTCGGCCGTGTTGCCGCATTCCGCCTAGCGATCTTCGCCACCGCCATCGGGGTGTTTGCATTTGCGGCAGGCCCAGCAGCGGGCATTCCGGGCTCGATGCTTGCGGCATTCGCAGGCGCGGGGATCGTCCCGCTCCTTGATGCAATCGGCATGGAGCGTCTCGCCGAAGTGAAGGGGAACTGGGGAACCTTGCGCGCCGTAACGAGCGGTAGTTATGCCGCAACCGGCCTGGTAAGCGGCGTGCTCGTGGTTGCCGGCGGCGCGGTGCTTGTTGGACCGCTCTACGCCGCAGGTGCGCTCATCGTGCTCGCTGGAACCATCGGCTTGCGAATCACCCATCGGCCACATAGCGCCGCCACTGAAGATGAACTTGAGGCGGAGCGGAGCGAGCTTGCCGGTGGGAACGCAGAGATTGCTGTTGCCGGGAACTGGCGTGATCGATTCGGTACGGTGAGTTTGGCATTCACGCAATCGCCAAAGCTCCTCTCCTTCTTGCTGCTGAGTCTTCTCTCAAACCTTGGAGCGGGAATCTTCTACGCGTATGGGTCGCTTCGCATTCAAGAGGTTGGTGGTGACGCTGCAGCGGTAACGCTCGCCGCAACCATCTCTGCTGCAGTAGAGATTCCGTTCTTTCTCATCGGCGGTGCGGTAGCTCTGCGATTTGGTATGCGAGCCGTCTACTCAGTTGGTTTAATCGCACTTGGTCTCTGCAGTATTGGCTACGCGTTTGATGTGTCGCCACTTGTTCTTGGCATTATTCGCGCACTCTGTGGTGTTGGATTTGCTTGCACGCTTCTCGGCAGCGTGTTGACCATTCGCGCAATCGTTCCCCTAGAACTCCAGGCGACTGGGCAGGCACTCTTCCAGGCGGTCTCGTTTGGGCTCGCAGTCTCTATTGCATCAATCGTTGGTGGAGTGCTCTACGGCGAACTTGGTGCGCTGCCACTCTTTATGTTGTCGGGTGTGATCCTGATTGGTTCGGTTCCGTTCGCCTGGCGAATCTTGCGGGTCGACACAGCGGCTGCTACTTCGTAGCACTCTCTCCCGCGCGAGCGCGCGCTGCGATTTTTCCAAGATGACGACGGAACTCAATGGAAGCTTGATCTGGCCCTGCGATATGCAGCTCTGCTGAGAGGTCAACGGGTAGTGCTTCAGGTCGCTGTGACTCCGTGATCGGCTGATCCTGGTCGAGAATGAGCCGCTGGAAGTCGGCGAGCTCGGTGTCGTTTGATGGATCCAGTCGATAGCTGCGAGCGTTCCAGGTGAATGTGCGCGTCTCTTTTGCAGAGAGTGGCGATGCGGCGATAAAGAGCACAAAGCGATTCCCTTCGGGAAGTTGCTGATCGAGCGTCACCGAGTACGGCAGGTGGACCGTGTACGTCGTTGGGTCGCGCTGCACTTTGGTGCCCGGGGTGCTATCGCCCTTCACGCTCGTCGGCGGCTCTTCGAGTGCGATCTGAAAACTGATCGTTGTCTCGCTGCTCTCCACCACATGGTCGGGGCTGAGTGGCTTGGCGCGGTCGCCCAGGATCCCTTCGTGTACCCAGGGGAAGTGACTGAAGTCGATGAAGTTCTCAATGCGTCGCGCGGGTGAACACTGCCAGTCGTAGGTGGTGATCGGAATGGTGCGCAGCGAAGGGTCGCCCCACCACGGCGCCTCTGGTAGCGGATAGAGCGGCGCTGGGTCCTCCCAGCCGCCCGGGCCTGGCTCGAGCAGCACCCAGACGAGTCCGATGTGTTCCACGGCGGCGTATCGCTCAATGCGCGCACGACGCGGGATCGCGCGGCCGTGAACGGCGGGGATGCGCTTCACCTCACCGCTCTGTCCGTAGCTCCAGCCGTGATACGGGCAGACGAGGCAGGCCTCGCCAGTAGCGGGGCTCCCATCGGGGGCGGGACTCGTGCCCGGGTCAACCCAGCCGAGCGAAAGGGCGGTGCCACGGTGCACGCAGAGGTCGGGGAAGGCGGCAACGGCCTCGCCGAGACGGGCGAGGACGAGGGTTTCGCCTGCGAGGCGAACGGGGAGTGGCCGGTCGGTCAGCTCAGCGCTCTGGCAGACGGGCATCCAGGCCGAGCGGAGGGTCTGGTCGAGGGCCGCCTCACCAGCGGCATCAAGGTCGTTGGGGCCCGCCTCGCCCGGGAGTACCGCCTCGCCGAGGCCGCTCATCGCTGTCCGAAGATCTCCATCATCAGCGCAATGAATCGCGGGGCGTTGGCGTCAAAGGCAACGTCGGCGTTCGGCTCCTTGCCGCCACGGTGATGCGTATCAACAACGGTGCGGCCGAGGGTCAGCGTGCCGGTGGTCTCCACTGCAACGTGACAGCGCTTCGTGGTGATGATGTCGGGCTCCACCAGCGCCGCAACGCAGAGCGCGTCGTGCACCGGTGCCGACTCTGGAACATCCATCTTCTGGCTGCTCTCATAACTGCCGATGCGTCGCTTGATCACCGTCTCGGTTGCCATCCCTGCAGGGGTACCGAGCGCGCCAAATGCCGCGCACTCCTTGGCCGTGACGAGCGCCCTATGCGTAGCGTCAAGCGGCACCATCAACACATCCTTGAAACCCGCCTCAAAGACGCTCGCAGCGGCTTCGGGGTCGGCCCAGATGTTGAACTCCGCTGACGCTGAAATGTTCGGCACCTCATGGCCGCCACCCATGATGATCAACTTCGGCACCCACTCGGCGAAGCGCGGCTCTAGTGCAGCGGCGGCGGCAATGTTTGTCAGTGGCCCAATCGGCATCAGCGTGATCGGCTGCGTGGCGTTGCGGTACGTCTCAATGAGGTACTCCACCGCTCGCTCAGAGGCTGGCTTGCTCGCGCTCCGTGGAATGTCGAGATAGGTGCCGTGCGGGTCCTGCACGCTGTCCGTCTTGAAGAAGCGCTCAGACGGCATCGTCTTGCGAACCAGGGGTCGCGGAAAGCCGGCGTGCACGGGGATGTGCCCCTTGCCGATCAGCTCAAGCACCGAGAGTGAGTTCGTCGTGGTCGCATAGAGCGGCGCATTACCGAACACAGTCGTTACGCCGATCAGGTCGATCTCGGGGTGCAGCGCGGCGAGCATCAGCGCAACGGCGTCATCGGTCCCCGTGTCGCAGTCAATGATCAGGCGGTGCTTCTCGGTCATGGGGGGATTGTAGGGGCGAGAGCCTCTCGCTGCGGCGCATGATGCGCGACTGATACGTCGCCGGTACGCGATTCTGGCTCAGTATCCGCCCAGCCGACCCGCGGGCACCGCCCACGGCGGCCACAAGGGGAGGTCTACGCGATCATGAGCAGCCCTCGTGTTCACTCCGCTCGACCACGCATTGATGCTGCACTGGATGCGCTCACCGACGGAGGGCTTGCACTCATCTGCGGTAGTGCCGGCTACGGCAAGAGCAGCGCTGTCGCTGCGTGGGGCATTCGCACTGATCGACCGATGCGGTGGTTGCGCGCCAGTCGCGACCTGAGTGACGCGCTACACCTTGCCGCTGATGAGGACGATGGCGTGCGCTTACCTCGCCTCGCCCGTGCGGTTCGACAGCAGCAGTTGGCGACCGTGTGCGCAGCGGCACTCCTCGCCGATCTCTCTGCGCCACACAGTGAGCTAACCCTCGTCATTGACGACGCAGATGCCCTAGCAAACTCTCCTGATGGACTCGCCTTTCTGCGCGCACTTGCAGAGCGCACACCAGACCGCTCTCGTGTCGCGCTGATCGGTCGCCGCGTTGCAGAGCTGCGTCTCATTGCAGCGCGGGCCAAACGGCAGGTGATGCACATCGGTGCGGCGGCACTGCGCGTGACACCACGGCAGACGCGACAGATTGCCGAAGCTCGCGGTTGGAGCGGTGCACCAACCGCGCTTGAAGAGGCGCGGCGTGCCGCAGCCGGGAACGGCGGCATCCTCGCCACGTGGCTTGACCAGATGCGTGAGGGGGCTGATCGAACTGAACTCGATGAGTTCATTCGGCGAGATGTTGTTGGAGGTAGCGGGCCGCTACTGGCTCGCCTCGCCCGTCCGGCAGGAGAAGAGGTGAACCCTGAGCTCCTCCGCACGCTCTGGGAGGAGGGGCTCCTCATCGCTCCTGCTGATCAAGATGAGTTCGGCGAAGCGGGGTGGACGATCCCCCGCTTTATTGCCGAGACTCTCAATCTCCCGCACGCACTCGGCCCCGTACCGAAGGGGTCAGAGGTTGCGACTGCGCACCCAATCACTGCGCGAGTGATCAGCCCAGTAGCTGTTGTGCATGATCTCGGGCCACTCAGCATTGAAGTAGCGGGGCGAACGATCGAAGGCGCTGCCATCCGACCGCGCTCAGTTGCCCTACTGCACTATCTCGCGACGCGACCTCGACATGCTGCAACGCGAGATGAAGCAATTGATGCGCTCTGGCCCGAGGCCGAGGCACAGGCTGGTCTGAACTCACTCAACCAGGCTATCTATCACCTACGGCGCGCACTCGATCCTGACTATGACCTTGCGCTCCAAGAGGGAACGCCAACTCCGTACATTCGCCACGAGGCCGAGATGGTGACCGTGAATCTTGATCTTGTCAGCTTTGATTCAGCGCGGCTACGCAGCACGCTTGATGCGGTTCGTCGACGCGCACGGGTTGATCAGATTGATGATCTCCTTGACTCGTATCTCGGGCCATTCGGCATTGAGGTTCCATTTGAACCGTGGGCGGAGCAACACCGCAGCGCGCTTGACGTTGGCATCTTTGCAATCGTGGAGCGCGAAATGGTCGCGGCGTATTCCGTTGGCGACATTGATCGCGCGATTGATCTTGCACTGCGCGCCGTGCGCATTGATCCAACAGATGGTGCAATGCTGGAGCACTTGGCGCTTCTGCTTGAAGAGAGCGGGTCAATCGCTGGTGCGCGACGCGCAGCGGCGCGAGCGGTGTCAGCGTTGCGTGAAATGGATATTGCGCCGAACCCGGCGCTGCAGCGACTTAGCGCGCAGCCGCAGCGCGTTCGGCCTGCACTGCAGCAATGATTGCCGCAACGGCAGAAAGAATGATGGTGAGCCCATAGAGCAAGCACCAGCCGCACCATGCGCCAATCGCGAACGCCTGAATGGCAATGAGCACAAGTTCAATCGCGGCGCCGACGACAGCTGCAAGAACCCAAATGTTTAACGAGATGGTTGAGCGTGTACGCAGGTAGTGGAGTGATGCTCCGAGTAGAACCAGTGAGCCAACGACGCCGATGAGCGCAATGGGGATGGGGCCGATACTCGAATAGACCGACGCCTCTACCTTTGCGCAGCCGCCGAACGGTCCAAGTGCGGGGCCGCAAATTGCGGGAATGCCCGCGTAGCGAATGGCAAGAAGATAAATCGCAATTGCGGTTCCGATGGCGGAGACGACTGCGCCGAACCGTGCGGCACGCATGTGGTTACGGCTTGAGAGCGTCGTCGATGCGCTTGTAGAGGTCGGCCTCTGCTGGGATGCCAGCCTGCATCCACGTACCGATCTTCAGTGTTGGTGTGCCGGTGACGCCAGCGGCGCGAGCGGCGTCGCTCTCCGCCTCTACCTCGGCACGAATCGCAGGATCGGCAATGCAGCTGTCCCAGGTCGTGAGGTCGAGGCCAGCGGCCCCCGCGAGAATGCGTAGTCGTGGCGCGCTGAATGCGCCCTCGTTTTCCCCATCCTGGTTTGCGTAGAGATACGAGTGGAACGCCCAGAACTTCCCTTGCTTATCGGCGCACACAGCGCCGACTGCTGAGGTGAATGACTCTTCGCCGAGGAAGGCGAAGAATTTATGCTCGATTCGGAGCTTCCCTTCTTTGATGTACTTCTCGTAAAGGAACGGCTCGCTGCCGTTCGCCCACACGCCGCAGATTGGGCACTGGAAGTCGGTCCACACCTCGAGGGTGACTGGGGCATCCGCAGCGCCGATTCCTCGACCATCAATGAAGGCCGCGTCAGGGGTGAAGACCGGCACGTTAGGAGTGAATGAGTCGCTTGCCGTCGGCTTTCCAGTAAAGGAGCCGGAGAGCAGGAGCACAATGAGCCCCACCCCCAAGACAACTGCGCCAACCCCTAGTGCGTTCTTAATGATGCTCATGAGCGAATCATACCCGCATGTCTTGATTGACCAGCGTTGGCCGTGCTCGCAAACTCCCTCTCGTGCCCGCAAGAGGACTTGATACTGGGTCTCATTGTGTGCTAGCCTCCCCCTATGAGCGATGAGCTGCTGCGAGCGTTAGACCAGGCGGGGGTCCGCCTTACCGGTCCGCGCCGTGAGATTGCGGCACTCATTGCCAGGCGCAACGGCCACTTCACGGCGGCCGACCTCATCGCCGACGCAAACAAGCGACGCCTCGGCGTTGGTCGCGCCACCATCTTCCGCCTCCTCGACCTGCTCGCCGAGCAGGGACTCGTTGAGCGCGTTGACCTGCCAGATGGCCGGCACGCCTACGTGCCGTGTGAGCCATCCCATCACCACCACCTGGTCTGCGTGGCGTGTGGGGCAATCGCAGAGGTAGAGGATTGCGGCATTGATGCCGTGACCGCCGAGGCCTCTCGTCGCAGCGGCTTCACTATTGAATCGCACCGGCTCGAACTATTCGGCCGCTGCCCCAACTGCCGCTCTGCCAACTAGGTAGGGCTGTTTTTCAACAAGCTGGAACATCCAGCCAAGCGTTAAGGAGAGAACTCTAATGAGACTAAGTATCGGATCAATCGCACAGCGTCGCGCGGCGGCACTTGTGGCGGCTATCGCGCTGACCGTCGGCGCCTGCGGTGGCAGTTCCGCCTCAGCATCACCATCAAGCGAACCCGACTATGTCGTGCTCGCTACGACGAGCGTCTTCGCAGATATCGCCAAGCTTGCGCTCGGTGACACCGTGACGATCGAGACCATTGTTCCTGCAGGGGTTGACGTTCACACGTTTGAGCCATCTCCTGCCGATGCGCAAAAGCTCACTGACGCCGACCTGATTGTGATGAATGGCCTCGGACTTGATGAGTGGGTACTCACGCTGCTTGAGGGCGCGGGCAAGACTGAAGCCGACGTCCTCGAACTTGGTGAAGATCTGACCGGGTTTGAGTACATCGAGAGCACTGAGGAAGAGCACGAGGCTGGTGCTGAAGAGGGCGAAACGGATGAGCATGGCCACGGTGGAACAGATCCACACATCTGGCTTGATCCGGCTGGCGCTCAGTTGTACATGGAGCGCATCGCCAAGCGCGTATCAGACGATCGTGCCGATTTGGCAGATCGAATTGCACTGGCGTTCGGTGAGGGCCTTGATCAGCTCACCGCACTAAACGATGATGTTGCGGCGAAATATGCCGCGATCCCCGCTGAGAAGCGCAAGATCGTGACGTTCCATGACGCATTTGGCTACTACGCCCGTGCGTACGGAATCACCATTGTGGGTGTTGCAGTCGAGGCGCCAGGGCAAGACCCATCGGCCCAAGAGATCGCAGCACTCATTGAGGCGATCCGTGCCGCTGGGGTGACCTCCATCTTTAGCGAGGTGCAGTTCCCTTCAAAGGTCTTGGATCAGATCGCTGCAGAGGCTGGAGCGGTCGTGCTCGAGGACCTTTACTCGGACGCGCTCGGCGCAGCGCCCGCCGACACCTATGTTGGGGCAATGCAGAAGAATGCGGAGGCCATTCTCGCCTCGTTCAAGTAGTGCGATGATGGTGCAATGAGTTCAACCTCAGTGTCACCATCAGTTAACGAAGACAGCCTGGCTGCCGAGCGTGCTGGTGGCCAGGCTGTCACCATTTCCGGCGTTACCGCGGGCTACGGGGATCGAGCGGCGATCTCGAACGTCGACCTCACCCTGCAGACTGGATCACTCACGGCAATCTTTGGACCGAATGGTGGCGGAAAGTCCACGCTGATCAAGTGCATCGCTGGACTCATGCAGCCATGGAGTGGCAGCATCAACGTGTTTGGTGCGCCCGTGGGTGAGTATGCGAAGCGCGTCGCCTACGTGCCGCAGGCCGAGCAGGTGGACTGGAGTTTCCCAATCTCAGTCGATGAGGTGGTGATGATGGGGCGCACCCCATCGCTTGGCCCACTTCGTCGCCCAAGCAGCGTTGATCGAGACGCGGTGGCTGATGCCTTGCAGCGAGTTGACATGCTCGACCTGGCGCGTCGCCAGATTGGTGAGCTCTCCGGCGGACAGCGACGTCGAGTCTTTTTGGCACGAGCCCTTGCGGCGGATCCGCTCCTCTATCTCCTCGACGAGCCTGTTACTGGCGTTGACCCAACAACGCAAGAGAAGATCATGAACCTCCTTGAGGCCGAGGCCGCACGTGGCCGAACGGTTGTAGCCACCACGCACGATCTCGCCTGTGCGGCGCAGCGCTTCCATGACGTTGTGGCACTTGCGGGGCGAGTGGTTGTTCATGGCAAGGCGGACCTTGTGCTCGACCGCGCAGTTCTCGAAGAGACGTACGGCGGTCACCTTGTTCCGCTGCCAGGTGGTGGTGTGGTGCTCCTTGATGATCCACATCACGCGCACGGCAGCCACGAGGGTCACGAATGAACCCGATTGATTTCTTGCTCGCGCCACTCGAATACGAATTCTTCGTGCGCGCACTTGTAGCGAGTGCACTCGTAGGTGTTGCCTGCGCCGTCGTCGGCGCCTTTGTGGTGTTGAAGGGGATGAGCTTCGTTGGTGATGCGGTGAGCCACTCCGCCTTCCCAGGCGTCGTGCTCGCCTATCTACTTGGCCTACCGATCATTCTCGGCGGTGCGGTCGCTGCGATCGGCACCGCGCTCGGAATCGGCGCGCTCACCCGAAGGTCTGGACTCCGCGCCGACGCCGTGATCGGCGTCTTGTTTGCCGGCATGTTTGCGCTCGGTGTGGCGCTCTTCTCATCAATCCCTAACTACGTTGGCGATCTCTTCCACTTCCTCTTCGGCGATGTGTTGGGAATCAGCTTCGCCGACCTAATCTCGCTCGCTGTTCTGGCATCGTTGCTGCTGTTGATTGTGTGGGTGCTGTGGAAAGAGCTGCTCTTCGCGACGTTCGATCCACTCGGCGCGGGCGCCGCCGGCCTACCAGTGCGCCGCCTCGACGATCTGCTCCTCATCCT
The DNA here is from genome assembly GCA_903938075.1 of uncultured Chloroflexota bacterium. GTDB lineage: Bacteria > Chloroflexota > Limnocylindria > Limnocylindrales > Limnocylindraceae > Limnocylindrus. The sequence goes on from CAJABS010000147.1 coordinate 24,727, forward strand.
CATTGCGGTCACCATTGTGGTGAGCCTGCAGGCGGTTGGCATCGTGCTCGTAGTAGCAATGATCACCACGCCGGCAGCAACAGCGCAGCTCCTGGTGAAACGATTCGGTCAAATGATTGCGCTCGCCGCGCTGATCGGCGTTACCTCGTCAATCGTGGGGCTGTACGTTAGCTACGCGCTCGACGTTGCCTCGGGGGCGTCGATTGTGCTCACCGAGACGTTCGCGTTCCTTGTTGCACTGTTGATTACGTCGATAGGCAAACGCGTTCGCGCGAATCGCGCCGTTGCGCAGGAGAGCGCCCGCTAGCGAAGCCCCTCAAAGAGGTCGCGCTCTGGCAACGCCGGCTCACTCGGTAGTCGATGCGCAACAAGTCGATACTGCTCAACGGCGCCAAGGTCGATGTAATCCTGCTCACTCAGCGCAAGAAGTGGTCCATCACTCTTGATCTGCGTTGCATGTGCCTGAATTGCGCGGCGCTTCGCGCCGAGGTGCCTCGTGATGTCGATTCGTGTGGTGATGAGTTCGTCTGGGCACGCCATGGCGGCGCGCCACTGGTGCCACTGCTCAAGCTCTTCGGGCGTCGCCTCTTTTGGTTCACTCCACCACGACTCAATGCCGCGTGATTCAAGCAGCGCGAGCACCTTGTCGCGTTGTGAGTCCGGTGTGCGCACCTCGTAGAGTTTCTTTGGGGTCCATGCGGGGCCTGCGTCGGGGCGCCACGTTGGATCGCCAGCAACCTCCCACGCGCGGCGCGCAACGCGCGCAGCGGCGATGTGATCGGGGTGGCCGTATCCGCCAAAGTCGTCGTACGTAGCAATCACGTCAGGCTGCACGCGACGAATGATGCGCACGAGATGTTCGGTCGTGTCATCAAGGCTGTTCGTGCTGTGATGGTGATAGCACCGCGGATCCTCGTTCCCCGCATCGCCGACCATGCCCGAATCACGGAATCCGAGGTTCTCGAAGTTGGTTACCCCGAGCGCGTCCATCGCCGCAGCGATCTCACCCATGCGGGTTTCGCCGAGGCGTTCGTGCTCTTCGGGGGTATCCCGCTCTGGGATGACGATCTCACCGAGCTCGCCGCGGGTGCCGGTAATCACATAGGTATCGGTGGTGGCGCTGTGGGCGGCGGCGTAGGTGGCAAGCGTGCCGCCCATGCTGATCGTCTCGTCGTCGGGGTGGGCGTGTACCGCCATGAGAATGAGTCGACCGCTGCTATCCATGCTCTGATCGTACGCGCACAGGGCGGAGCGGGTCGGCTACCCTGACTCAACGCGGCGAAAGGAGCCGCACGAGGGAGGTGCCTGATGGGAGCAACCGAGCCAAAGGTCCAGCGCTGGGCACTGATCCTGGGCGCCTCAAGCGGTATCGGTGAGGCCACCGCACGGCTCGCCGCTGAGGACGGCTACAACATCTGCGGCGTCTACCTTGGTCGCTCCCGCGGCGAGAAGCTCGATGCGGCCATTGCCGCTGTGAAGGCGACTGGCGTCGAGGCTCTCTACATCCGCGGCAATGCCGCCGACGACGAGAAGCGCGCCGAGGTCATCGCCCAGCTCAGCGAGAAGTTCGCCGCGGCCCGAACTGCCGGCCTCACCCCTCAGCTCGGCATCGTGGTGCACTCACTGGCATTCGGCAGCCTGCAGCCCTTCCTCCCCGA
>CAJABS010000148.1 GCA_903938075.1 uncultured Chloroflexota bacterium
CACCGTTTGCGCGGGCATAGAGAAGATTGAAGAGTGCGGTGCGTGCGGTCCCAATGTGGAACGGCCCAGTAGGGCTCGGTGCAATCCGTACACGCATCTCGCCGCTCATGTCGCCACGCCAGCGACACGGTGGAAGAGCTTCTGGTCAATCTTCCCCTGCAACACATGAATGAGCGTCGCAGGCCGAAGGCCGAGTGTGGCGCGCCCGATCGGTCCATCCAGAGTGAGTGAATCAAGCGAACTGCTTCGGGAGAGGACCGAAACTGGTGCTCCTGGCACGAGCCCACGAGCTTCGAGATAGCTGAGTAGCGCGCCATCCGCTTCGGCCGCCTCCGTCACTCGATAGATTGTTGCCACCTCACCCGCCTCCAGCTCCGCGAGTGGCCTCCCCTTCGGTCGACGCGCCTCTGCTGCACGATCAATCGGATTCCCGTGTGGGCAGGTCTGAGGGTGTCCGAGCATCTCATCGAGACGCTCTTCAAGTGCTGGCGAGATCACCGCGTGCAGGCGGCGTGCCTCTGCGTCCGCAGCTGCCCACGAGAGTCCAACAACACCGGTGAGCAGCCACTCAAGGAGTGCGTGTCGCTTAAAGATCGCATCAGCCGCGGCCTCGCCCGCCGCGGTCAGCTTCCAGAGCCGCGCATGACCGGTGCATCCTGCGATCAACTTGTCATCGGCGAGGCGCTTGAACATTTCCGCCGCCGCCTGTTTGCTCACTTCAAGGTCTTTTGCAACCAGCGAAGGGGTGACACCTTCTGCATCGGGGTGCGAGCGGAAGGTGAGGATGTACTCCTGCGCGGCGGCCGAGAGGGCCGCACGAGTGGAACCTGCGCGCGTTGTGGAGACCATGGGTGAATCCTACCCCGCGTCCTGCATAAACCCTGCGTCACGCGCCAACCACGGTCGCGGTGAGAGCCGACCACTCCAGGAGAGGAGCGCGGCGCAAACATAGGTGGAGGCCCAGATCAGCGCCACCACGAGACCAACCCCTTCTGTTGACGGGAGTGGGAGCCCAAACGTGGCGGCGAGAGACCAGGGGAGGGCGATCACCAGCAGGGCGATGCTGCCGCGGGTACCCGACCAGGCGACACGCGGCGCGAGCATCAAGAGGCCAAAGAGAAGCAACTCGACTGCAACTCCGGGGAGGAGCGGCTCGGCGGCGAGGAGCGGAGCCCATGCAACAAGTGCATTGAAGAGTCGCCACTCCACTCGCGGCCACTCCGCCACCGTGCCGCCCTCCGCACTTCCAGGTGCTGCCGCATACGACTGACGTGACGGTCGTGCATCCCGACGAATCGGTCGTTTCCCACGCGCCCGGTACTCCGCACCGTGCTTTCGCGGGTCTGCATACTCTTTTGGATTGACGCGCCAGTACGTTCCAGAGTCTGCTCCAACCCACTGCGCACCGTCCCACACCTGATCTCCATCACTCGCGCTGGTTCCGTCATATGTGGTGGAGCCGGGCCGCGCACGTGGCCGCTCCGTATCGCTATCTCGCACTTTTTCTTGAGCCACCGTGGCGCGACGCGGTCGTGGTCGCGGGGGCGGCGCAGGGCGTGCCGTCGCTGGACCGTGTCGATTCGCCGCGATCGCTTCAGCGAGCGCCACTTCATAGGCTTCCGTCAATCGGGCGAACGCCGCAGGTTTTGACTTCCCACCAACCGCGTCAGGGTGCAGCGACTTTGCAAGGTTTCTATAGGCGCGCTTCACACTCTCCACGGTTGGCGCGGGTGTGAGGCCGAGCACCTGCCATGCGTCGCCCGCTCGCATCCGCGCCGGCGACACCGTTAGCTCAAACGAAGCGCGTCAAAGGCGCTCGTCGCCTCTGCACGAGCGAGTGCCGAACCGCCGCGCGGATCTGGGAGCTGCACCGTTCGATGAAGGTCGAGTGTTGTGGAACTCGCAACCGCGGCACCGGCGGCACGTAGCGCTGCAACAGTTGCAACGCGACCAGCTCGCGCGGCGGCATCACCATCGTCGGTGTGTAGGGCGATCCCAATCCCTGGCGCGCCAACGAGGCAGAGGCCTTCGGCCCCCTGTTTTGCCACCACGACTCCGTCTCCGCCACGAATGAGATCGGTGTCAAGGAATCCTCCGCCTGCAATCAGGCGCGGATGCGCGATCGCCGCGGCGCGCACGCGCTGCAACGCTGCGGTGAGATCAGAGGAGAGTCCAGCCGCTTCTGGGTTTGCCCAGCGGCGTGCCCCTTCGGCCGCAACGTGAAGCGGTACGGCGTACGTTGGAATCGCGCAGCCATCCATCCCCCACGGCGCGGCGTTCAAATCTGTGCCGAGTAGC
>CAJABS010000149.1 GCA_903938075.1 uncultured Chloroflexota bacterium
CAGCAACACGTCGCCGAGCTCTTCGGCCATCGCCGCGTCTGCCTTCTCGCCTGGGTTCGCCGCATGCGCTTCAATCGCGTCGTGCAGCTCCCACGACTCTTCAATGAGATGCTTTGCAAGGGTTAGGTGTGTCTGCTCTCGGTCCCACGGGCACCCATCGGGCGCGCGCAATCGAGCGCTCAACCACGGCATGGCCCACGGCGACGCGAGCGCATCGAGCGGCGCGAGCGGCGGAACAAGGATCGCGGTCCACTCCAAACCTTCGTCCGCAGAACACTCGCCGAGCGGTCGTGTCGATCCGCCAGGGAGGAGCGTGACCGCATGCGTCGCCCCATAGAGCCGCATGAGCAGCGCGATCCCATCCCCAGCACGTCCTGGGAGTGGCGAGGTGAGCGCGCCGCCACGCGTGACGATGAGTGGGAGACGCAGATCGAGTGCCGCACCGGCGAGCGCGGTGACTGGGATCAGCGAAAGCCCGCTTGAAAGATCAACGCCGGGCGAGGCTGCGCGAGCGCTTGCGATCAGAGCGCCGAGCGAACCGTCGTCGCCCGTGACGGTCACGGAGCCGGCGTTGCGTCCGGGTCTTGCACCACTGCGCCATCGATTGAGATGCGCGCGCGGGTGCGATAGTCGTCAAGCCAGATCAAGAATCCGCTCGCCTCAACGGAGCGACGCTGCTCTTCGGTATACGGCTTGTTTTCAATAGCATTGACGCGAATGATCGCGAGCTGATCGCCGAGCGACTTCACGCCGCTCACCTCTCCGTCACCTAGCTCCCAGACAATCCGCGAAAGTTCGGGGTTGATGGCGTATTGCACCACAAAGCCAGGGCGATCGACGGTCAAGCCATCAATCTCTTCAGCCGCTGCCTCAGCCACGTTGTCAAAATCAGATCCGGCAGCAGCAAGCTCCGTGGCGAGCTCCTGAAGACGTGACATGACACCTTCGCGTCGTGCTTCGAACTGAATCACGTGGTAGCCGAACTGCGTCTTGATCGGCCCGAGGAGGTCGCCCTGCTCGAGTCCGTCGGCCCACACCGCATCATCAAACTCCGGCACGAATGTCCCCTTGATTGCCCACGCGAGAAGCCCGCCCTCTTGCGCGGAACTCTCGTCATCGCTCACCTCAGCAAGATCCGCGAGCGGGGTGCCTGCGGAAATGGCGGCGTATGCGGCATTCGCCTCTGTCTCAGCCGCCGCCCAGGCAGGATCAGTGGCATCTAGCTCTGCAGCCGCTTGCGCATCATCGTTCGGGCTGTAGAGGATGTGTCGCACCTGCACCTCTTCGCTCAGCCCTTCGTTCTGTGGCGCAGCAATTGAGACGAAACTCACATCTCGCTGTTGGACTGGCCCTTCGAGCAGCTCTGCCGTCACGCTGGTACTGAGTGCAGCCTGGAGCGCACGCTCCGCCGACATCTTCTTGTAGAGGTTCATGTCGATACCAGCCTCACTGACCGCCTTCTCGAAATCTGCATCTGTCGTCGAAGGTCGGATTTGATCGACGTAGAAGATCACGAACTGATCGTCCGAACGCTTGATCACGTTGGTCGGTCCCACCGCTGTCAGCGCCCACGCGGCGCTGTACCCAAGATCGGTTTGAGGATCCTCATCCTTCGAGCTCCAGCCGATGCGCCCCCCTTCGGGCGCGTAGGAATCGGTGGACTCGCGCTTTGCGATCGCCGCAAAGTCACCACCAGCGTTGATTTCGGCAAGAAGCTCGTCCGCCTTCGCCTCTGCAGCGGCCGTAGTAGTGGCACTCGGCGACCCCGACTTCGGATCGTTTTCAATGTCAATCGTGATGCGGCGGAGGAGGCGCAGCTCAGGGATGGAGGTCTCCTTGCTCCACTCGGCGTCGATCGCCGCCTGATCGGCGATCACGCCGCGCTCTTCAGCAAGTTGAGCGATAAGCAGCACGTCGATCATGTCTGAGGTCAACTGACCGCTGATATTCGTCGCCTGTTCGTTGATCTGCTCAAGGATCGCGTTTCCCTGTTCACTTGCGAGGGTGCCGGCGGAGACACGCGCTCGAATGCGTGCACCGTCTTGGCCGAGTCGGAAGAGTTCAATCTCACCTCGTGCCCTGGCTTCGCCCACGCTGATTGCCCGACCGTTTACCTCGACCGCTGCGGCAAAGGTGCTGGTCCACCAGGCCGCACCCACTGCACCAACGAGAAGAACAGCCGACAGCCCGATAGCGGCAAGGAAGGCCACATTGGTGAGGAGCGACTTGTCTGCCTGGTCGTACCAGGCGCTCAGTCGGGCGCGGAGTCGTGAAACTAGTCTCATGCTCGTGAACTCTCCTTACACGTGAGGGTGAACGTATCGTTCGCAGTATAGGGGGCTGCGGTGGTATCCTCCATCCACGATGGCCAGCCACCCCGCGTCACTCACGGTCGGACGACCGCGCCGCGGCCCAATCGGCACGGTCAGCGACTCGATCCTCTCCCTTGTGCGCAGGCGTCGCCTGATCTGGTATCTGGCTGAATCTGCGCTCCGCAGAGGAGACGGGAATTCACTTCTCGGCAGCCTCTGGCTCATCCTTGACCCCACACTGCAGCTCGCTATCTACTACCTCGTGATCGGTGTGATCCTCCAGCGCCCAGAGCCTGCCTTCCCGCTCTTTCTCTTTGCCGCCATCCTTCCTTGGCGCTGGTTCACGATGGCGGTCAGCAGCGGAACAGAGTCTGTTCGTCGTCGCAGTAAGGTGATGCAACAGATCGCCTTCCCGCACCTCGTACTTCCAATTGCCGCAATTACCGCAAGCCTTGGAAGCTTTTTGTTCGGACTGATCCCGCTCGCAGGGATCTATCTTTTCTATCCGGACCGACTAAGTGCATGGGTGCTCCTCACACCGGTCGTCATGATCGTCCAGCTC
>CAJABS010000150.1 GCA_903938075.1 uncultured Chloroflexota bacterium
ACCGCTGCCAAGATGCCGACTGGTGCCGCAATCAAGATCGCAATAAGCGCGGAGACTACGGTCCCCCAAATCACTGGGAGCGCTCCGTAGTTGCCCACGACACTGCCGTCGGGCTGGGTTACCTCACCAGCCCATCGGTCACCAAAGACGAAAGAGAGTGGAGTTTGAATGTTCCACACGGGGAGAGAAGAGACCACCATCGAAAGGACCACTCCGACTAGGAGGATCCCCGCGACAACCACAGCAGAGCCGAATAGAACGCGGAAGAGGGCATCCACCCGGATGCCTCCCCCGAACCCGAAACGGTTCTCCTTGGTGATTGACATCTCTCTTGATTCTCCTCCGACTCTTGTAGACAGCGCACCAGCGGGGAGCCTTTCGGCCCCCCGCTGGTTCACCATTAAGCGCTCAAGCGCGACGTTAGATTACGGCCAGAGAACTGTGCCGTCGTACTTGATTGTCTTCAGCTGAGCCACCGCCGTGTTTCGAGCGGCAACAGGAAGCGCTGCGTATCCAACGATGCCGTCCGATACGTAGAGCTTGCTCTGGCCGGTCGTCAGCGCCCAGTTAAGGAACGCGATGAGACCCTGCACCTGGGCCTTCGAGGCACCGGTGCCGCCAGATACCCAGCTCTTGTAGACCATCAACCATGAGTACCCGACAATCGGATACGAGCTTGTCCCAGCAGCAAAGACTGGCTGGACGTAGCTCGTCGAAGGATTGATTGGATCCTCGGTGGCAACCGCAGCGGTCAGTGCAGCCGTTGCAGCCGTTGCGCTCGGTAGCACGTAGTTGAACTTTCCACGATTTGCACCTGAAGTGAACTTGGACTTAGTTTCAAGCGCAGCCGTCTTCAGGCCTGTAGCGGCAGCGAATGAAAGTTCAACGTATCCGATTGAGCGGTTCGTTGCTGCAATGTTTGCAGCAACACCCGCGTTTCCATCTCCACCGATGATTGCGCGAGCACCCTTTGCGGTGCGCATCGCACCGAAGTAGGTGCCTGGCTGCGTGTTGACTGGCTTGAACGTACCCGCAGTTGCACTAAATGCGGTGCTTGAATTGCTGCTGAAGTTTGACTCATAGCCGCAGTTCTTCTGCGCTGCGGTGGCCGACTTGGCCAAATACGATGCAAAGATGAACGTGGTTCCGGAGCCATCGCTTCGGCCGTTCAGAATGATCGTGGAGCTCGTCAGGTTGGTGATAAGTGGGTTCAGCGCCTTGATCTTTGGGTCATTCCACCTGGTGATCGTACCGCTGTAAATGTCGCAGAGCACTGCGCCATTGAGTCGCAGTGTGGCGGCAACCGTACGGGTCGACGTGGCAGAGACCTTCTGCTTCAGGCCGTCGTAGCGATAAGCGATCGCAATTGGACCGGCGGTTGCTGGAATGACGATGTAGTCATTGGCGGTGCCGAGCGCGGTGTCGATGTCAGATCGGTTCGTCGAGCTCAGGACGCTGTCGGTGCCAGAGAACATCTGGGTGTCCTTCATCCTCTCGGAACCCTTGAAGTTGTTGATTCCAGTGCTCGAACCACCACCGGTGTAGTCGAGAACAAACTTGGAGGCCGAGCTGGTACCGAAACGGGAAGGGTTGACGTAGTTTCGGTAGTACTCAAACCACTTGGTGTACTGGTTCCACGGGAAGGTTGCGCCTGAGCCAGTGATCTTGCCGAATCCGGCATCAATCGTTGGCGCTGAGGCGCTTGCCGTACCGGCAAGTCCCGCCACAAGCACCAAGCCCATGAGCAGGCTGGTTGTGATCTTCGTAAGGTTTCGCACCGTAACTCCTCCGCGGCGTCGCGCCGAACCGCCGATCTTTTTTGGGGCGCGGTGCGAGACTGACGCAGCGATGTATACGGAACGCTAACGGTGTGTAAACGCTCTGTTAATTCTTAGTAACACGGCGCTTGGGGCGCCTTGGGGTCCTCTTTGGCCGCACGGATCGAATCGCCCCCCACTCCGCCACCAACACGGCACCGAGGATCAGCGCCCCGCCCACCAGCTGAACCGCAGTGAGGCTCTCGCTAAAGAGGTAGCCCGCCGCCACGATCGTAAAGATCGGCTCAACGGTGCTGATGAGTGCTGCGCGCGCGGCTCCGAGTCGCTGCGCACCGATATAGAAGGCGCCAATGGGAATGATTCCGGCGATGGTGGCGACGCCGATGATCGGCAGGAGGGCGTCGTCAGGGATCGGCGTTGGTAGAAGGTCGCGGCCGAGGGCGGCGCGCAGCAGCAGCATGCCAACGGCGGTGCCGAAGAGGCTGACCGGAATGGCGGCGAGCGGCGAGGTGCCTCCGCGACCCGATGCGCCAGTGCCGCTCTTGGTCTCTCCGCCAAGTCGCGCCGCCAAGATGATGTAGCAGCTGTAGATGATTGGTGAGGCGATGCCGAGCACCAGGCCGATGAGCGCAGGCTCCTTTGCTTCAGGGATGCCACCCACGCCGAGCACAACCCCGGTGGTGGCGATCGCGAGGGCGATCCACGGACGTGGCCCCGACGGCGCGTGGGCAAAGAAGATCGAGAGCACGGCAACGATTGCCGGGAAGGCGTAGGTCATCAGGCCGGCGAGTGAGGCGTCAATCCAGGTGAGGCTCCCAAAGTAGGTAGCGGCGTTAGCGGTGAAGAAGAGGCCGATCGCAAAGGAGCGCAGTGCGCGCTCGCGGGTGAGGCTGCGGAGGGCCGCGCGCCCGGCAGGGAGTGCAAGCACGATGGCGCCGAGGATCAGCGCGGCGAGCAGGTGGCGCCAGACCAGCAGGTCAAGCCAATCAAATCCAGTCGGGTAGATCGCTTTCGCAAAGAGTGAGCCCGATCCATAGCCGATCGCCGAGACGACGACCAACAGAATCCACGGGAGCCGACTTGAACGCATCGTGGAAGGATACGTGTGAACGGCTACTTGGTGTGCGCCACACATCGTGTAGCACACTCGGCTAGCATCAGCGCTATGGTAAAAACGGTTTTAAAGGCGGCCCCACGACTTACCGCCGCCGCCCCACTGGCGATCGCCTTGGCGATGCTCACCATCTACATCGTGTGGGGCACCACCTACCTCGCCATTCGCGTCGTTGTCGATCCGGACCAGGGCGTGGCCATTCCGCCATTCGCCATGGTCTTCATTCGATTTGCGGTTGCTGGCCTCGCCATGCTCGCGCTCGTGGCCGTTTTCGCCCGCGACGCGCTGCGCTCGCTCACTCGCGCGCAGATTCGCGACCAGGCGATCGTCGGCCTCGCCCTCAACGTCGGCGGACTCGGCGTCACCTCGTTTGGTGAGCAGACCATCCCCTCGGGCATTACCGCGCTCTTGATCGCCCTCCTCCCAATCTGGGTCGCCGTGATCGGGCGTGTCGTCTATAAGGACCGCATCGCGCCGCTGAGCATCCTCGGCATCGCCGTCGGCATCGTGGGTGTGATCATCCTGATCTCTCCAGATGCGGGTGATGCGGGCCTCGATCCGCTCGGTCTCGCCTGCATCCTCTTTAGCCCGCTCAGCTGGGGTGGTGGCTCAATCTGGAGTCAGCGTGGCGCCGCAACGCCAGCCGACTCACGAGTCGCCGTGGCGATTCAGATGCTCGCCGGCTCTATCGGTGGCGCGATCGTGGCCACGCTCCTTGGTGAGTGGAAGGACGTGCAGTTCGGTGCCTTGGGGAGCGACGTGATCTTTGCGCTCGCCTATCTCATTGTTGTCGGCAGCCTTCTTGCCTATAACGTCTACACCTGGCTACTCCGCGTTGCGCCATTCGGCCTCGTCTCCACGTACGCCTATGTAAACCCGGTGGTCGCAGTGCTCGCCGGCAGCTTTATCTTGAGTGAGCCGATCTCGGCCCAGCTCATTGCAGGCGGCGCCATTGTGGTTGTTGGTGTCGCGATCATGGTGACGGCTCGTAATCGAACAATTGCACGCGGGGCCGCGTCGCACTGAGATGAGTGCAGGCGACGCGCCACTGCGCGTCTCAAGGGCGGCGGCACGCCGCTTCCTTGCCGAGCGCCACATGCTCCTCCCCCCGCGCCAGCTCCCCGCCAGCAAGGGCTCGGTCCTTGCACTCGTTGAGCGGCTGGGCTCCCTGCAGTTCGATCCGGTGGACCTCGCAGGTCGCAGTCACGAGATCGTCTGCCACGCACGCATCGACGGCTTTGAGCCGCGCTGGGTAGACGAACTCCTCTACGCCAAAGTGCCCGCCCACCGCGCCCTGGTAGAGCAGTACAACGGCGTACTGGTGATCATGCCGACGAGCGAGCTCCCCTACTACCGCCGATCCGCCGACAAGCGCCGCGAGCGCTACTGGCGCGACGGCACCTACAAGCGACTCAAGCCGTGGGCCGACACGATCCTGTCGCGCATTACCGCCGAAGGGCCGCTCAGTGCCGCCGACTTCGGCCCCTCTAAGTCGGTCGCCTGGTCGTGGGGGCCAACCCCCGCCTACCGTGCAGCCCTCGAAATGCTGCAACTCGCTGGGCTGCTCCACCTGGCTCGTCGCGACGGTTCGCGCCGCTGGTTCGACCTCGCCGAGCGACTCATTCCACGCAACGTGTTGGAGCGCCGCGTCACCGAAGAGGAGCAGATCGAACACACCTTCTTGGCGCGACACCGCGACCTTGGGCTCGCATCCGCCAACGGCGTCTGGGTGCAGACCGACTGGCCACTCAAGCGTAAAGAGCTGGTGCGCCGGCTCACCGAGCGCGGCGCGCTGCTCAACATTGAAATCGACGGGCTGCCAGGGCCATGGCGTATTCCTGGTGGTGAACGCTTCGCCCTTGAGGCGGCGATGCGCGCCACGGCCGGTACGCGCCCAGTGGCCGCCGATCCGAACGCCGTCACGCTCCTCTCGCCGCTCGACCCGCTCATCCACGACCGGAAGCGACTTGAGACGCTCTACAACTTCCACTACCGCTGGGAGATCTACACCCCCGAAAAGAAACGCGTCTACGGCCCATATGTGATGCCGATCCATGCGGGTGATGCACTCGTCGGACGCATCCAACTGCGACGCGTCAAGGAGACAGGGGCCACGACCATCGACGGGCTCTGGTGGGAGCGTGGCGCAAAGCCAACGCGTCACATTGTCGGATTAGCAAACGCCATCGCCGCACATCAGCGGCTGCTCGGATCGACCAGCGGCCAGATGCCGAGAGAGATTGCTGATCGGAGTGACGGGCGGCGCCTCTTTACGGCGCTCCGCAAGATTGCGGGCTAGACGCCGAGGTAGGCTTCGCGCACCTTCGGGTTCTTCGCCAACTTGTCGCAGCTGTCTTCGAGGGTGACCTCGCCGATCTGCAAGATGTAGCCTCGCTTCGCAATGCCGAGCGCCATCATGGCGTTCTGCTCAACCAGGAGTACCGCAGTTCCACGCGAGTTGATCTCGGTGATGATGTCGAAGATCTGCTCCACCAAGATTGGCGCGAGGCCCATGGAAGGCTCATCGAGCAGCAGGATCTTTGGCTGCGCCATCAGGGCGCGTCCGATCGCGAGCATCTGCTGCTCGCCGCCCGACATGGTGCCGGCGGCCTGGCTCTCGCGCTCCTTCAGGCGTGGGAAGAGTTCAAAGACCTTCTTGAAGTCCTTCTGTACGTCGGGGCCAGACTTGCGCAGGAATGCACCCATCTCCAGGTTCTCGCGAACCGACATACGGGAGAAGACGCGACGACCTTCTGGGCTGTGCCCTACGCCAAGCCGTACGATCTCGTGCGCCTCCGCCTTCTCAATGGACTTCCCCTTCAGCTTGATGCTCCCTGAACGGGCGCGCTCAAGCCCAGAGATGGTGCGCAGGGTTGTGGTCTTGCCGGCACCGTTTGAGCCGATCAGCGTGACGATCTCGCCCTCTTCCACCTTGAGGGAGACACCGCGAAGGGCGTGCACTGCACCGTAGTACGTGTGCACATCCTTTAGTTCAAGCAGTGGTGCCATCGTCGTACTCCTCTCAGTGTCCCGCTGCGGCGCCGCGGCCGAGGTAGGCCTCGATCACCTTTGGATTGGTGCGGATCGCCTTTGGCAGACCCTCGGCGATCTTCTCGCCGTGGTCGAGCACCGTGATGTAGTCCGAGATTCCCATGACGACGCGCATGTCGTGCTCAATGAGCAGCACGGTGATGCCGAGCTCGTCGCGAATGCGGCGGATGAGCGCAGTCATCTCTTCGGTCTCTTTCGGATTCATGCCGGCTGCCGGCTCGTCGAGCAAGAGGAGCTTCGGTCGGCTGGCGATCGCGCGAGCAATCTCAAGCAGGCGCTGCTTGCCGTACGGCAGGTTGGCCGCCAACTCGTTCTCCATGCCGGCTAGGTCAACGAAGGCAAGAAGTTCGCGCGCACGCTGCTCAGCGGCCGCCTCCTCTTCGCGCACCAGGCGCGTCTTGAAGAGGGCCCCAAGGAGGCTGCCGTGCAGGTGCACATGCATGCCGACGAGGATGTTCTCAAGCGTTGTCAGGCTCTTGTAGAGGCGAATGTTCTGGAAGGTGCGCGCAAGGCCAGCAACCACCATGTCGTTCGGTCGCGCAGGTCGCGTGACGCCAATGCGCTTGATCAGGCGGTTGTACCAGTCTGGGCGAACGATGTTCAGAAGGAGCGCGCCAACGAATCCAAGGAGCGCGACGGCGACCGAAGCGACCCCCTCGACGAGTCCAGTGTCGCCACCCACGGCCATCAGGAAGTAGATCGCTAGGGCGATGAACGGGATCGTTGGTAGGACCAAGAGAATTGGCTCTCGGCCCGCGCCAGTTGGCGGTGAGATCAACGGCTTCCCGTCGAGCTCGATCGTGCCCTCTGTTGGGGCGTAGATGCCAGCGATGACGTTGAAGAAAGTGGTCTTCCCTGCACCGTTTGGCCCGATGATCGCGCTGATTGAGCCGCGCGGGATCTCGAAGTCAACGTTGTTGACGGCAACGAGGCCGCCGAACTTCCGGGTGACGCCGCGCGCCCGCAGCATTGGTCCGCCCTTCGCTGCGCTCACTTCAAGCCACCCTTTCCAATCTTCAAGGGGGCGAACTCGCGCATGCGTCGTCGTGCCGGGAAGATTCCCTGTGGTCGCTTGAGCATCATCAGCACCAGCACGATGCCGTAGAGCACGTACTGGAACTCAAGGAAGTCCACCTGATTAAGGATCGGGATGTTGAAGTTCTCGACGAGCGTGTTGAGCTGCTTGAGCAGAATGCTCTGGAAGAGATAGATGATGAATGCGCCAGTGGCGACGCCGATGGTGTTCCCCATGCCGCCAAGTACCACTGCAGCAAGGGCGCTGATAGAGACAGCGAAGCGGAACTGGTCGGGGGTGACGATCGTGATCTTCGCCGCGTTCACCACGCCGACGATGCCGGCGATGGAGGCGCCCACGGCAAACGCCTGAAGCTTTGCGATCACGGTATTGACACCAGAGGATTCTGCAGCGAGCTCATCTTCGCGAATGGCGTCCCAGGTGCGACCGAGTCGCGAATCCTCGAGGCGATAAATCATGATCATGATGAGGGTGAAGAGCACGACCACGAGGCCGTACATCGGCCATGGGTTGATCAGGGTGAACTGCAAGATTCCTGGAATGCTCGGCTTGTCGATACCACCGATTCCGTTCACGCCGTCGGTGAACTTGTCGGCGTTCATCAGGGTGATCGGCACGATCTCTCCGAAGCCGAGGGTCACGATCGCAAGGTAGTCACCGCGAAGGCGCAGCGTTGGCGCACCGAGCAGCACACCGAAGATGGCGCCAACGATGCCGCCGGCGAGCAGCATCGGCCAGAACGGCAGGTGAATGCCAGAGAACGGTGATGCGGCAAGCGCATAGGTGTATCCGCCGAGGGCGAAGAAGGCGGCGTAGCCGAGGTCGAGCAGCCCCGCGAAGCCGATCACCACGTTGAGCCCCATCGCCAACATGGCGTAGATCGCTGCGGTGGTGAAGGCGTTCACCCAGGCATTCGTTGACTGAATGCCATCAAACGGCGGCACACGGGTGAGGAGCGGCAGGGCAACGCTCAGCAGCACGACCCCAACAAAGATGCCGAAGCTGCGGTGTTTGCGGAAATACGCTCGCACTGGCGCGAATGGGGCGTTCACGGCGTCAACGATACGGCTCATGCGCGGTCTCCCGAGTGCGAGCCGAGCAAGCCCGTAGGTCGGAAGACCAAGAAGATCACGAGGAGCGAGAAGACGACAGCGCCGCCCCAGCGGCCGTAGCCGAAGGCCGATGCGCCGACCTCAATGAAGGCGATGAGAAAGCCGCCGAGCGCAGCGCCTGCCGTGTTGCCGATACCGCCGAGCACGGCGGCGGTGAAGGCCTTCAGGCCCGACTGGAATCCGAGGTTGAAGCTGGTGTTGCCGTAGTAGAGGCCGTGGACCACACCGGCAGCGCCGGCCAGGCCGGAGCCAATCAAGAAGGTGATCATGATCGTGCGATTGATGTCGACGCCCATGAGTGACGAGGCGTCGCGATCCATGGAGGTCGTACGCATGGCGCGGCCTGTGCGGGTGCGTGAGATGAAGAGCTGGAGCGCAAACATCAGCGCGACAGAGGCGGCGATCACAAAGATGTTCAGGAGGGGGACGCGGGAGCCCGAAACCTCGATTGACCACTCAATAGGCACGAGCTGCGGCACGGTGACAATGGTTGGCCCGAAGAAGAACTGAATGACGTTCTGCAGGATGAAGCTCACGCCGATCGCGGTGATGAGGGGTGCCAGCCGAGGTGCGCGACGGAGTGGCCGGTACGCCAGCCGCTCAATCAGTGCACCGACGATTGCCATCACGCCGATCGTGAGGGCGAAGAGCACTAGCACGCTCCCAGCCAAGAGGGGGATGTTCGTAATGGCTCCCTCGTTGCCCAAGAGGCTACTGCTGATGAACATGGCCACAAACGAACCGACCATGAAGACATCGCCATGGGCGAAGTTAATCAACTCAATGATGCCGTAGACCATGGTGTAGCCGAGGGCGACGAGCGCATAGATGGCGCCGAGGGTGAGGGCGTTCACGAACTGGTCGATGCCCAGAACGGTCAGTGAGATCCCGAGGAAGGCAACGATGCCAATCGGCAGGCGCAGGCTACCGAGGAGACGTCCGGCAGAGCTGCTCGTTGCGTTGACAGTGGCCATGTACCCCCCATATTGGCAGCCGAGGCGGGCTGCAGACCTGTTCTGTAGATAGTGCCGCTCAGCGGGTGATTCGGCAAGAGGGCGCCCTATTTCAAGAGAAACGAGGAGCCCCCACCACCCTTACGGGTGATGGGGGCCCTCACGGTTGCCTAACTCAGGCGCGCAGGTTTCCCTACGCGGCCAGATTAGTTCCCGTAATTGATCTCCTCAACGAACTTCCAAGCGCCGCCATCAACCTTGTACAGGGAGATGATGCGCTGGGTCGTGTCGCCGACCTCGTCGAAGCTGACCGCGCCAAGCACCGTCTCAAAGGCAGAGCCCTTGTCGACGACAGCAGCACGTACAGTCTCGCGGGTCACATCGCCACCGGTGACGGCGGCCTTGATGCCCTCGACCAAGATCTGAGCGCAGGCGTAGCCAGCGTAGGCGTAACCCTCGGCATCCTTGCCGTACTCAGCCTTGAACTTGGTGTTGAATGCGTCCTTGCCAGGAATGTTCTCGATTGCAGCCTGTGATGCATAGCTGTTCTCAGCGTTTGCACCAGCGATTGCAACGTATGAACCCTCGCCCGTGCCGTCGTAGATGCCGTCAGCACCGTAGAACGGCAGCGCGCCGAGGCCCGCCTGGGCAAGCGCGTTGCGGAAGAGTGGGGCGCCGTCTGACGTTACGCCACCGTAGAAGATTGAGTCAGCGTCGGCTGCCTTCGCGGCTGTCGCAACAGCAGAGAAGTCAGTCGTGCCCGTTGGGAGGCCGGTTCGGCCAACAACGGTGCCGCCATCAGCGATGAACTGCGCCTCGAAGGCATCCGCTACACCCTTGCCGTAGGCATCGGTGGAGTCGAGGATGTAAATCTTCTTGGCGCCATTCTTCTTGGCGTACACGGCAACGGCTGGACCCTGAAGGTCGTCAGTCGTGGCAACGCGGACATAGTTCACAGCACGGCCGCCGCGAAGGGCTGCGCCGTCCTCACCCTTGGTGAGTGCTGGGTTCGTGTTCGACGGTGAGCACTGAAGAAGACCGGCCTCTGACGAGACTGGAATCTGTGCCTTGGCCGAAGCCGAGTTGAACGGACCAACAACAGCAACAACCGACTCGTCACCGACGAAGGTCAGCATGTCTGCAGCGGCCTGGTCTGGGTTGTGTGCGCCTTCCTTAGCGTGGTCAAGAACCTTCGCCTTAAGGGTGTAGCCCTCAATCGAAGCCTCCTTGATCGCAAGGAGTGCGCCGTCGCGAGCTGGGCCCGCTGACGCAAGAGCAGAGCCGTTGAGTGGGAAGCTAATCCCGATCGTCAACGTCTTGCCCGCGGTGCTCGCCGACGAGCCACCGCATGCAGCTGCGAGAATCGCAACTGCTGCAAGGGCGCTAAGGCCCTTCTTGTTAAAGACCTTCATGAGGTCCTCCTATCTGCTATTCCCAACCGTTCCGGCTGGGCTCGCCTCTGTTTCGGACTACGTGATCACGTCTCATCTACCGAGGTAGGTGTGACGATGCGGCTGCGTCCGATGCAGTCGAGGAAGGCAATCATGAACGAGCGCGCGCCTACGCGCAACTATTTTCCTGCCAATTCGTGCTCAGACGCGCGAAGGTTAAGGAATCCGAATCTTTCGGCTAGCGCCCTTCGGCAATGAGGAGGGCCGACCCCGCCGCAAGATCAACAGATTGCAACCCGGCTGCAAGGTGGACAGTGCCGAGATCGCTGAGCTGAAGCCCGCCGACCGTCGCCGTGCCGATCGCGGTGGTGGTCGCCCCATGTCCTCCCACCAGGATCTCCCCGG
>CAJABS010000151.1 GCA_903938075.1 uncultured Chloroflexota bacterium
CCACCGCCGTGCGGTACGAACGCTCCGTTGCGGCAGAGAGTGCACGCGCACGCAGGTGCATGATGAAGGGGGCGATACGCGGATCAGTCACAGCAGAAGAGAGCGACGCCACGGGAGCCGGTCCGCGGCCCCGAGCCATTAGACCGTCTCCACCTGTTCAGCCGGTGCCTCCGCGACCGACTCAACGGCGGCAGGCTCCACCGCGGGATCCTTACTCTTCGCCTTCGCCTTTGGCTTCGCCTTGGTCTTTGCCTTGGCTTTGGCCTTCGGCTTCGCCTTGGTTTTCGCTGCGGCTTTCGCGCCGCTGTCGGCGGCAGCTGCGCCGCGTCGCGGACGCTTCGGCACCCAGGCGAGCGGATCAGGTTCACCGCCCGCAATGACCGAGCCAAGGACAACGACCTCTGGCAGGGTTACGCGCGCGCCGCACTTGGTGCAGACGCCACCCTCATCGTCTTTACCAATCACCGCGCCGCACTCGGCATGCGTTGCCCCCGTTGGACGCGGTCGAATCGTCTTGCAGTCGGGGTAGCGGTTACACGAATAGAAGTAGGTGCCGCGCTTATTGTTCTTCTTCGGGCCGAGCTTCCCACCGTGCTCAACGCCACAGACAGGGCAGAGCGCATCAAACTCCAGCTTGAACTCTGCGGGAACCTCCGCCTTCGGAATGTAGCGGCACTCTGGATACCGATCGCAACCGAGGAACCAACCGAAGCGACTCCGTCGCTGCGCCATCTTGCCGCCATGTTCCGCGCCGCACATTGGACATGGGAGGCCCGCACCTTCAAGCGTTGGTGTGTCGCCAGATGGCGTGTCATCGCCAATCACTTTCGAAAGCGACTTGCGCTCGGCGTGTTCTGGGTAGAGCGTGCAGGCGAGGTACCAACCGAATCGGCCGAGGCGCTCCTCCATTGGATGCCCCTCGGAGCACTTCTCTTCGCTGGCTCGGTTGCGGAACTCTCCAGCGCCGATTGACTGCGCCTTCTCAAGAACGAGTGGATCAAAGGTGCTCCAGAACTTCTGCAGCACATCGCGCCAATTCGCGCGACCCTCTGCGACGGCGTCGAGCTCCTCTTCCATGCCGGCGGTGAAGCCGAGGTCAACGAAGGTAGAGAAGTGCGTGGTGAGCAGGTCGCACACCGTTTCGCCAAGTCGCGTGGCGCGGAGGCGATTATCTTTGTCGCGGTCAACATATTCGCGCTCTTGAATACGTTCGATGATGGCGGCGTAGGTTGATGGTCGGCCAATGCCATGCTTCTCTAGCTCCTTGACGAGCGTTGGCTCGGTAAAGCGCGGCTCAGGCTTTGTCGCGTGCGGCACGCCCTCTACTGTGGCGACGCTCCCCTTGGAGCCCTCTGGCAGATCGGGAACCTTCGCCTCAGCATCTTCGTCCTCGTCATCACGACCTTCGAGATAGACGGCGGTGAAGCCGGGCTCAAGCGTTCGCGTTGCAACTGTTTTGAGACGATCGCTCCCTGCGCTCCAGATCAGCGTGGTGGAGGCAGAGATCTTGTCGGGCATCTGCGACGCGATCGTGCGGCGCCAGATCAACGTGTACACCTTCA
>CAJABS010000152.1 GCA_903938075.1 uncultured Chloroflexota bacterium
CCAAAGACGCACGTGATCTTCTTCCTCGACTCACTCGACTACCTGAAGGCCGGCGGCCGCATTAGCCCAGCCCGAGCGGCGATTGGCGGACTCCTTTCGGTGAAGCCGATCATCGACATCATTGATGGCGAGGTTGTGACGCTCGACAAGCCACGCACCACGGCGAAGGCGCGCGAACGTTTCATGGAGCTGATCAGCGCAGCACCGATTCAGGAGCTGACCATGCTGCACTCCGAGGCGCCCGACATTGAGGCGTTCCGCGACGAGGTCTGCGCTCGGTTCCCCGAGATCGCTGCCTTGAAGCCAGGGATCGTTCGTGCGGGTGCGGCCATTGGCCCACACACCGGCCCGAAGGGTCTCGGCGTCGCACTGATCCGCGCCTAGCCACAAACCCTCGCGCCGCCGCTCGTACGGGAGCGCTCCGCAACCTGCGCGCAACACCTTTTTGGGGCGCGTTGTAGGGTTGTGGGGATCGCCGCACGGCGGCCGCCAGGCACCCGCCAGGGCGGCAGAGTAGAGGTGCACAACGATGAGTTCACAGAAGAGCGCCTGGGCAGTTGCGCAGCAGCAGTTTGACCTTGCCGCAAAGCGGCTCGGTCTTGATTCCGGCATCGCCGCCGTGCTGCGCGAGCCACGACGTCAGCTCACCGTGCACTTCCCTGTGCGCATGGACGATGGCTCCACGCGAGTCTTTGAGGGGCATCGCGTGCAGCACAACCTCGGACGCGGCCCAGCGAAGGGTGGCATTCGTTTCCACGAGGATGTGAACATTGACGAGGTGAAAGCCCTCGCCATGTGGATGTCGTGGAAGTGCGCTGTGATGGATCTTCCGTACGGCGGCGGCAAGGGCGGCGTCACTGTTGACCCGAAGAAGTTGTCGTTGGGCGAACTTGAGCGCCTCACGCGCCGCTTCACAACCGAAATCGCCGTCATCATTGGGCCAGAGTCCGATATTCCTGCGCCCGACGTGAACACCAACAGCCAGACGATGGCCTGGATGATGGACACCTATTCAATGCACGTTGGCTACACCGTTCCTGGTGTCGTCACCGGTAAGCCGATTGCGCTCGGCGGCTCAAAGGGTCGTAACGAGGCGACCGCGCGCGGTGCAGTCTTCTGCATTCGCGAAGCGGCAGGCAAGATCAACCTCAACCTCAAGGGTGCAACGGTCGTTGTGCAGGGGTACGGCAACGCCGGATCCATTGCAGCGCGACTGATCAGTGAGCTTGGCTCGAAGGTCATCGCCGTCTCCGACAGCAGCGGCGGCATTCACAACCCAGCCGGACTCGATCTTGATGCGGTTGATGCGCACAAGAAGAAGACCGGGAGCGTCGTGGGCTTTGCTGGCTCGACGCCAGTGAGCAATCAGGCAATCTTGGAGATCGCCTGCGACGTACTGATCCCTGCGGCTCTGGAGAACCAGATCACCGCGGAGAACGCGGCAAAGATCAAGACCAAGATCGTGGCCGAAGCGGCCAACGGGCCAACGACGCCAGAGGCGGACGACATCTTGTTCGCGAACGGCGCGATGGTGATCCCCGACATCCTCTGCAACGCCGGTGGTGTGACGGTGAGCTACTTCGAGTGGGTACAGGACCTGAACCGCGACTTCTGGGAAGAGGAAGAGGTCAACGTTCGCCTTGAGAAGAAGATGGTTCGCGCCTTCCACGAGGTCTACGACATGGCCCAGAAGGAGAAGAGCCACCTGCGAACGGGTGCGTATCTCCTCTCGGTGCAGCGTGTTGCCGACGCCATGAAGGTGCGGGGTATCTACCCGTAAACCCCCTGCGCGCTAGGATGCGCACATGGCTGGCCTAGACCACGAAGAGCGCTTTCTCTTTCGCGAGGAGATCCTCGCGCTTGCCGCTGCGCTCACCGAGGGTTCGGCGCTCGATAACGTCGAGGACCTGCTCGTTGACCTGATCACCTCGAGCCACTTCGACGCCGAGGTGGTCACGCTGGAGCGCTCGCTGCAGGCGATGCTCGGCCAGCGCCAGGGCTCCACCTTGGTGACAGCGCTCACAGCAGCCCCCGAAGTCTTCGACGAGGTGACGGAGCTACGACTGCCGGCCGAGGTGGTTGATCGCCTCGCTGGGTGGCGCGCTCGTTTCGGCCTCGCCATTGATAACGCGCTGAGCTTCCTCTCGAACCCCGACGGCATTCAGGGGCACAACTTCACCACGCAAGTCGCACACGCCGACGATCGCCGAACGTTGCAGGGACGACTCACCTTTGTGCGCTACAGCAATGAGTCGGAGTTCTTTATCGCCGACGCGAGCGTCTTCCTTCAGGTTGCGGCCGACCTGCTCGACAAGCTCGGCACGCACATCAGCCGTGATGATGTTGACCAGGAGTCGGTGACGCGCCTCAAAGAGGCGGTCAACCTCATCGAGCGCCGCACCGCGCCGCGCGACGAGGCGTAGCCCGATGACCGGCGCCGCGGGCGCACGGCAGCTCTTCCTCGCCGCGACAGGGCAGAACCGCGGCAAGACGACCACCTCTCTCGGACTCTTCGCCGCTTTCCGCGCGCAAGGGCTGAATGCGGGATTCATGAAACCGGTTGGGCAGCGGTGGATCACGATCGACGACACCCCCGCCGACGAAGATGCGGCGTTGATGCGCGGCGTGTTTGGCCTGACCGATGCGGTCGCCCTTCTCTCCCCGGTGCAGATTCCGCGCGGATTTACGCGCAAGGTGATTGAAGGGGAGATCGTTGAGGATCTCGGCGCGAAGATCATCGCCGCTCAGGTTGAACTCGCGCAGCGACACGAACTGCTGCTGCTTGAAGGAACAGGACATGCGGGCGTCGGCGCTGTGATCGGCTTGAGCAACGCCGATGTCGCTGCACTGCTCGACGCGCCGGTGATCATCGTGAGCGAGGGCGGTATCGGTCGACCAATTGACGAGATCGTGCTGAACGCGGCGCTCTTCGCCGCGCGCGGCGTTGAGGTTGCGGGGGCGATCGTCAATAAGGTTGACCTTGATATGCAGCCAGAGCTGCCGCGCCTTCTTGAGAAGGGGCTCGCGCGTCACGGGATTCCGCTCCTCGGCGTTCTTCCGTATCGCCAGATTCTCTCCAACCCCACGCTCGCGATCATTGAAGATGGCCTGCAAGGGGAGACCCTCTGGCCGGGTCGCGACATGGACGCAATCATCGGCCGCGTCTCTGTTGCCGCCATGCAGCCTGAACACGTGATGCAGCGCATCGGCGAGAGCGCCCTCATTGTGGTCCCTGGTGACCGTGAGGATGTGATTGAGGTGCTCGCGCAACTGTGGCTCGACGGGGAGGATCATCCCAATCGGCCGCTCGGCTTCGTCCTCAGCGGCGGCTATCGACCGAGCACACGGGTGTTGGAGATGATCCGCAAGGCGAACATCTTCGCTGTGCTGATGGAGGGCGACACGTACAGCGTTGCCGCCAAGGTGCACGATCTGTTGGTGAAGACACACCCTGAAGATGTGCGCAAGATTGAAGAGATCAAGCAGCTCGTTGCCGGCTCCCTCGATGTGGATCGCATTCTCGCCGCGGCGCGGCCAGTTCCAACGCGCTAACCGGCCCCCTACGGGAGCGTGATCGCGTCGATCAGGCGCACCCCGTCAACTACGGCGGCAAGAGAGACCAGCACCTCGCCCGATGCGGCATCACCAACGTGCGCATCTTCTGCAAGGGGCACGAGGCTTGCGCTATCGGCGAAGTCAAGATAGTCAAGCGTGACGCTCGGCTCGGCGGTGATTACCCGTTCGGCGAGGGTTCTGAGCGTGGCAACGCTCGTAACGCCAGAGGCATACGCCTCGGCGATGAGCGAGAGCGCGACGGGGATCGTCTTTGCCGCCGCAACACGACCGTTTGCTGAGAGCATCTGATTGCGTGAGCTGAGTGCAAGATCATCACGATCGCGCACGGTCGCAACGCGGTGAATGGTGATCCGGTCGCTCCGCTGCGCCGCCATCCACGCAACAACGCGCACCTGCTGCGCATCTTTCACACCGAAGTACGCCTCATCTGGGCGCACCAGATCGAATAGTCGTGAGACGACGGTCGCCACTCCGGCGAAGTGTCCGGGTCGCGAGGCACCCTCAAGTCTGCTTGCGAGCGGCCCCGGTTCAATCGTTGCAACTGTTTCGCTGGGCGGATAGATCTCGTCAACGGTAGGAGTGAAGAGTAGGTCTGCACCAGCAGCCTTGGCGAGCTGCTCGTCGCCCTCAAGGGTGCGCGGGTATCGCGCGACATCAGCGGCGTTCGCAAACTGCCGTGGATTGACGAAGATGGAGACGACCACGGTGGCAGCGGTGCGTCGAGCGGTGTCGATCAGCGCTGCGTGGCCAGCGTGGAGCGCCCCCATCGTTGGCACCAGCGCAATCGGGCGAGGCAGCTGTGCGAGTGACTGCTCAAGCTCTGCGCGAGTGGTTACGGTGCGCATCGCCTAGAGCCTGAGTTAGCGCGGAAGCTCGTCAAGGGCGGCGATGAGGGTTGCGTCCCCAGCGATCCCTTGCGCCGCGGTGGGGAAGGCGCCTGACTCTACGTTCTCGCGCCAGGAGGTGAGGGCGGCGATGGCCTCATCGCGAAGGTTGGCAATGCGCCCGGCGTGGCGCGGTGCGGTTGCGCCGAGTAGGCCGAGCAAATCGGGGAGCACCTGCACCTGCCCGGTGCAGCCGGCACCTGCGCCGATGCCGATCGTTGGAATGGTGAGACGACTGGTGATCGCGGCTGCAAGCTCCTGTGGCACGAGCTCGATCACGATCGCCGATGCGCCGGCCTCCTGCAGGGCGATTGCATCCTCGAGGAGTGCCGCCGCTGCATCAGGGAGGCGCCCTTTCGCGCGCGGCTTACTCTCATTCAGCGATGACTGTGGCGTGAAGCCAATGTGCCCAATCACGGGAACACCACTGCGCACCAGCGCTGCAACGACGGGGGCCACGGTAACGCCACCCTCGAGCTTTACGGCCCCAGCACCCGCATCACGGATAAATCGAGCGGCGTTCTCCGCCGCCGTTGGGGCATCAACGTACGAGAGAAAGGGCATGTCGCCAACCACCAGCGCGCTGCTCGTTGATCGAACAACGGCGGCGGTGTGATGCAGCATCTCGCTCATTCCCACGCGAACAGTTGACTCGTGGCCGAGTGCGACTTGCGCAAGGGAATCGCCCACCAGGATGAATTGAATTCCTGCTACCTCGGCAAACTCCGCGGTCGATCGATCCCAGGCGGTGACAACGGCGAAGTGACCGCCCGCGGCGTGTGCGGCGCGCATGTCGGCAACGGTGTGCCGTGCCATCAGCTTGCTCGCGCTGCGAGGAGTGCCGCGACGCGGTCCAGGATGGCGTCAGCCACGACACGCTTCGGCGCCGGACCGACACGGGTGACGACATCATCCGCCCCGATGATCTCTGCTGCATTCTCGGCACTCTCAAAGCCGATGCCTGGTGCCGTGACGTCATTGGCAACGATCAGGTCGAGGTCTTTCTTTGCGAGCTTCTCGCGTGCGCGCGGCGTGGCACTCGCCTCTGCCGAGAAGCCAACGAGCAGAGTCTGTCGTGTGGCACGTGGCCCAAGCGCCTCTGCGACGCCTGCAAGCAGGTCGGGGGTTGGCGTCAGGCGCAGCGTGATCTCACCATCACGGCGCAACTTCTCTGCCGAAGGGCCGCCCGCGACACGGAAGTCAGAGACGGCGGCGGTGGCGATGAGCGCATCTGCAGGTGTTGTTGCACTGCCGTTCGGTGCGGCCAAGAGTGCGTCCTTTAGAGCCGTGCCCAGCGCGTCAACGCTCATGGCGCGCACGATGGTGACCCCTTCAGGGAGCGGCACGCTGACGCGGGCGGCGATCAGGATGACCTCGGCTCCACGGTCGCGCGCCGCCTCAGCAAGCGCGATCCCCTGACGACCCGACGAACGGTTCGCCAAGATGCGCACCGCATCGATCGGCTCTTCCGTGCCACCTGCGGTAACCACAATTTGTCGACCGGAGAGATCGCCAGCTGGTACTGCTGGCGGACGGCGGCTCTCGTTCGGCTCGCGAATCGGTGCGGCACCAATGGCGGCCACCACCGCGTCAACGATCGCCGCAGTCTCAGCGAGGCGGCCGACACCTGTGGCACCACTCGCTAGCGCGCCACTCTCCGGTGCAACAAGTGCGTAGCCAAAGTCGTCGCGCAGTCGGGTTGCATTTGTTTGGGTAGCGGCATGCGCCCACATCTCGCCATCCATGGCCGGCGCAACAATCACGGGTGCGGTGGTGGCGAGGCAGGCGGCGGTGACCACATCGCCGGCGAGACCGCTCGCCATGGCGCCGATCCACTGTGCCGTTGCTGGCGCGATCAAGATCGCGTCAGCCGCGTCGGCGGCAACGATGTGACCGATGCGACCGTCGGGGAGAAGGTCGAGCAGGTCGGCATCAACAGCGTGGCCTGTAAGGGTGCGCAGTGTTAGGGGTGAAACGAAACGCGTGGCAGCTGGGGTGAGCAGCGCCTGCACATCAGCACCCTCGGCGCGCAGTGCGCGCACGATCTCGGGCGACTTGTAGGCGGAGATGGAACCAGTGATGCCGAGGACAACGAGTCGTCCGGCGAGGCGCTTGCTCATGCACGCACCGCTGCGGGGAGTGCGTTAATCGCGCGCAACACAAACTCGGCATCGCGATGGTCGGCTGCAATTGTGGCGCACCAGCCGGCGAGCGCTGCACCACCACTCAGCACCACGGCGGGCGTCGGTGCACCTGGATCTCGGCGCGACATCTCTGCGATGGATTCGGCAATCAGTGCGGTAAGTGCGCCACGTGCGCCGCGAAGGATTCCTGAACCGAGCGCTTCCGCGGTATCTGCACCGATCGGCCCCGCAAGATCGGGACTCTCGTCATAGATGGCGACGAGCGGGAGTGCAGCGGCGCCACTGGCCAAGGCGCGAGAGGCGAGCACCGGCGAGGGGGCGATCGCACCGCCAAGGAGGCGGCCACTTCGATCGACGCAGGTGAGGGTGAGTGCGGTCCCAAGAGTCACTGCGATTGCGCCGCGCTGTGCGGGGGCGCCGTACTCCGTGTAGGCGAGCCATGCGGCAAGGAGTCGATCGATGCCGATCTGGGCCGGTGGGGTGAGTGCCAGCTCCAGCGGAACATCGGCCACGTTTACGAATTCAGCGGCGATCGCTGCGCTTGCAGCAGCAGCCTTGAGCGCATCGGCACCGGCTGGGACCACGCTCGCAACGCGAAGGGTTGCCGGCTCACCTGCACGCTGCGCATCGGCTCGGATCGCCGCGATCAGCTCGGCGGCGACGCCACTCCAGGCGACGGCGTCGCGGGGATCAGCAGGGGCGGGGAGGCGCACCACGGCGCCGTCAAGCAGGGCGGCCTTCGCCGCACTATTCCCGAGATCAACGGCATAGCGCACCGCGCAATGATAGGGCGGGCGGCGCGGGTGCGGCGGGGAGCCGCTCTGCGGTAGGCTCTCTCCCTCATGGATCACGAACAGCACGACCGCGCCCCCGGCCTCTTCGTTAACCGAGGCCTCGTTGTACAGCGCGCCGATAAGGCGAATATCCTCCGCCCCCTCCTGCACCAAACGGTCTCCTATCGCCACCTCCGCGATGGCGAGCAGATCGTTCGCGGCCACGGCTGGGTCGAGGAGGTGCTGGGCGACGATCCCGAGGTCTCGTCGATCTTCACCCCGCTCACCATCACGATCAATGTTGATGCCTTTGAGAGCATTGAGTTCGATCTAAGTGAGCCAGGAAACCTGCGCTATGTGCTGCGCTCAGGCGCCGATGCGGTCGAGATCGAGTACCAGGCCGGCACCCAGGTTCCAGATGCTGCGCCGGTGAAGAGTTGGCTTGAGTATCGCGGCGAGCAGTATGTGCAGATTGAACTTCCAACTGGGGCGTGGCCAACGGCGAGTGACGATAAACCGCACTCGAACGAGATCGGCTAACCTGCAGCTATGAGCACCAGCCAGCGCACCCTTGTTCTCGTCAAGCCAGACGGCGTACAGCGCCAGCTTGCTGGTCGCGTGATCACGCGATTCGAAGAGCGCGGCCTCAAGATTGTTGCCCTCAAGATCACGCCGGTGAGCGCGAAGCTCGCTGAGACGCACTACGCCGTGCACGCAGAGCGCCCCTTCTTCAAGGGCCTCGTGGAATTCATCTCGTCGGGCCCAGTCGTCGCGATGGTCCTTGAAGGGCCAAACGCCATTGCGGTGGTTCGCTCCATGGTCGGCGCAACGAAGCCACACGAGTCGGCCCCCGGAACCATTCGCGGCGACTTCGCGCTGGAGACGGCAAAGAATTTGATCCATGCATCTGATGCACCCGAAACCGCCGCGGCAGAGATTGCACTCTGGTTCCCAGAGGGTGGTCTTGTTGAGTACACCCGCGCCACCGACGCCTGGATTCTCTCCGACGAGGAGTAGCTCCCCCCGCGACCGATGGTCGCTACGGCGCTGGCGAGATCTCCCCGCTACCTGACGGCATCACACTCGGTGATACCTCTGGCGATACCGTGGCGTCCGGCGTCGGCTCAACGCTCGGCTCACTGCTTGGCAGCGGATCAAAACTCGTTCCTGGCGAGACGCTCGGCGCCGGCGGGAGCGGACCAGTTCCACCAGATTCAAGGGCGAGCCAGCCAGCGGCTGCCGCTGCAACGAAGAGCGATCCAGCAACGAGCGAGATGGTGATGAGATTGGCGAACGGCCGGGTCTCTGCCTCGTGCACCGTCTGGCTCTGCGGTGTGAAGCCGACGAGAAGAAGTCGAATTGCTGCAACGATCAAGAGGATCTGACCGACTATCGCAAAGAGTGCGATGAGTGGATTGCCGCCAAGCACCAGAAGGTTGAGTCGGGCGGCCAGCACGACGCCAGGTGGTAGAGCGGCGAGGGCAATGATCGCGGCGGCGAGCGCGATCCCGTTTGCCCCAGTGCGTCGTGCCCATCCACCAAGCTCACTGATTGAGGTGGTTCCATATCGTCGCCGTACGCTCACGAGCCAGAGACCAAAGAGTGAGATGGTCAGCAGCCCCGGGAGCACGATGAGGCGTGACGACGTGTCGGCTGGTGATTGCAGCGAGGCTGCAGCGGCGAGCGCCAGCCACCCAGCGTTCCCTACGGCCATGAACCCAACGATCTCGCCGATGTCGTCATGCAGGAGGGCGGAGACCGCACCGAAGACCAGGGTTGCAGCACCTGCGAGCAGGATGCCAGGCACAATCGCGCCACCGAGAGGGTCCGTGATGCTGCTCGCCAGAACAGAGAGTTCACTCATGACGATGAGCGCGAGCGCCGAAGGGATCCACACGCCAACGAGGAGCGAGCCGACGATTGGCAGCGCCTCAAAGATTTTGATCAGTCGACTGTGGAAGGGGAAGACGCCCGCCGCCACGATGAGGACGAGGGAGACGCCGAGCGCCGTACCTGCTGCGAGCGATGCTGGCGTGGCGTACGAGGCATCAACCGCGGCGTAGGAGATTGCCGTACGCAAAATCTCAGCGATGACGACGGCGGGAAGCAAGAGTGAGACGGTTCGCAGATCGCGGAAGACGGCACGGGCACGGCCTACATCGTCTTTACCACTTGCCGCGGCACCTGAGATGCCCAAGCTTGCAAAGAGAAGGAGCGCAATCGGCGCGATCCCAGATGGAATCGCAAGTGCTAAGTCGATCGCGGCGATGCCGAAGAGGGCGATCTGTCCCATGGTTCCCGCTCGGCGTCCCTCTCCTGCGCCAACGATCACCGCGAAGACGACGCCGCCGAGCAGCACGAGTAGCCGACCAGGCTCAGAAGGGTCGATGGTGATCTGGCCCAACTTGAGCGTTGAGAGGTAGCCAGCGCCGGCAAGCGCTGCACCAACGGAGGTCGCGAGCAGTAGGAGCTGCACGCCAAACGTTGCGTAGATCGCAGCATCATCACGCTGCGGACCGCGCCAGAGTCGAATGAGTGGAACCAGGGCAAGCGAGCTCAGCGCCATGAGTAGCGGGAAGAGCGCCCGGATCGCCGCGAGCGCAATCTCGGCGGTCATCGCTCCTCCTCAGCATTCGAGATGCGTGTAGCCACGCTGCCACCAACCACCAGGATGCAGGCGAACCCTGCGCCAATGGTGAGGGCGGTAAGTGGGTCAAGCGCCCCAAAGATCGACGTGCGCAGGAGCATGGTCCCCGCAAGGGTCACGACCGCCGCGCGCGTCGTGGCCTCAATGAAGCGACTGGTTAGGAGTGGTGGCAGGCCAACGACGAGGAGTGCAATGCCGGCGGCTCGAAGTGCATCGCTGCTTGATTCAATAGGGAGCGCGAGTGGCACCAGGCCGAGCAGGAGGCCGGCAATCGCGCTGGCAACGACAACGGGGTGCTCGCGCAGAGTGCGCACGAGAGTGCGCAGGGCAAGATCTCGGCGCAGCGCCTCACGCTCGAAGAGATTCTCGGGGAGTGCCGCAACGAGGCCAATCCCAATAGCGGAGAGCCGCAAGATCAAGCCGATCCGAGTTGGATCATCAATGGAGAACTCCAGCACACTTGAGCTCAGTGCCAAGACCGCGATCGCAACCCATGCGCCGCGACCGGCGCTGGTGACCGCCAAGGTGCCGGCCAGGATGGCGATGAGTACGAGTGGTAACTCGAGGCCGGGCATCTACGGTGCCGCCTGTCGGTAGGTTGGCGGCGTGATGATGGTCAGTAGGTCAATCGGGAAGTAGCGCAAGATCGCCCGGCCAATCACGCTGGTGGTGTCGATTGGGCC
>CAJABS010000153.1 GCA_903938075.1 uncultured Chloroflexota bacterium
TCGGCACCGTGGGTCTCAGGTCCGCTCGCGAAGCTGTGTCGCTTGATCGTTCCTGCGAAGCCCTTCCCCTTAGAGATGCCCGTCACATCGACGAGATCGCCATCGGCGAAGAGGCTCACGTCAAGGGTCTGGCCAAGGGTCATCCCCTCGGTCGACTCAACGCGGAACTCACGAACAACGGAGCAGGCTGGTAGCTCGCCCTTGAACTGACCCTGGTCAGGCTTGTTCAGTCGGCGCTTCCCGGCCTCAATGCCGAGCTGCACTGCGGTGTAGCCGTCCTGGTCTGGGGTGCGAAGCTTCGTGACGGTGTTTGGCTCGACCGACACCACGGTAACGGGCACAGAGGTGCCGTCCGGGGCGAAGATCTGAGTCATCCCGACCTTTCGGCCGAGCAGTCCAATCGTCATTCCACTCACCTACATCTTAATTTCAATGTCGACGCCGGCTGCGAGCGTAAGTCGCATCAGCGCGTCGACCGTCTTTGGGGTCGGATCAATGATGTCTACCAGGCGCTTGTGTGTTCGAATCTCGAACTGCTCTCGGCTGTCCTTATCGATGAACGGCGAGCGCAGCACGGTGAACTTCTCAATGCGCGTTGGCAGCGGCACCGGACCGATCACATCGGCACCAGTGCGCTGAGCCGTCTCAACGATCGTCTGGGCAGACTGATCGATGAGGCGGTGGTCATACGCCTTGAGCCGAATGCGGATCCGCTGCTTTGCCATCTGCTACTCGGTGATCTTCGTGATCGAGCCGGCGCCAACGGTGCGGCCGCCTTCGCGAATCGCGAAGCGCTGACCAACCTCGATGGCGATCGGGGTGATGAGCTCAACCGTCATCTCGACGTTGTCGCCCGGCATGATCATCTCGGCGCCCGCTGGGAGGCCGATGGAGCCGGTGACGTCGGTCGTGCGCAGGTAGAACTGCGGACGGTAGCCGTTGTAGAACGGCGTGTGACGGCCGCCCTCGTCCTTGGTGAGGACGTAGACCTCGGCGTTGAACTTGGTGTGCGGAGTGACGGAGCCCGACTTGGCCAAGACCTGGCCGCGCTGGATCTCCTCGCGCTCGATCCCGCGGAGCAGGAGCCCCGTGTTATCGCCGGCGCGACCCTCATCCAAGAGCTTCTTGAACATCTCGACGCCGGTGACGACGATCTTGCGGGTGGCGGTAATGCCGACCAGCTCGACTTCGTCGCCGACCTTGACGATGCCGCGCTCGATGCGGCCCGTGGCGACGGTACCGCGACCCTTGATGCCGAAGACGTCTTCGACCGGCATCAGGAACGGCTTGTCGACTTCGCGGGTTGGCGTTGGGATGTACGAGTCAACCGCATCCATGAGCGCCTGGATCGGCGCGTAGGCTGGGTTGCTGACATCGTCTGGGGCCTCGAGGGCCTTCAGTGCCGAGCCGCGGACGACGGGGATCTTGTCGCCGGGGAAGTCGTACTTGCTGAGGAGCTCGCGCACCTCGAGCTCGACGAGGTCCAAGAGCTCCGGGTCA
>CAJABS010000154.1 GCA_903938075.1 uncultured Chloroflexota bacterium
GCTTAAGCGCTCGTCGTGCCGCCTCGTCGAATACCACCTGCTTTGCCATTGGGTCTCTCCTTCTCTACTTCGGTTGGATTGCTTCGGTAGGTCGTTGGTCAGTCGACGACGGCCAAGATGTCCTTGGCGCCCACGATGAGGAACTCATCGCCATCGATCTTGAACTCGGTGCCGGCGTACTTGGCGTGCAGGACGCGATCGCCCACCTTCACGTCAATCGCCTCGCGCTTCCCGTCATCGAGGATGCGGCCTGGTCCAACAGCGACGACCTCGCCCTCCTGTGGCTTCTCCTGCGCCGTGTCGGGCAGGATGATGCCGCTGGCGGTCTTCTCATCGCGCGGGACTGGCTTGACGACGACGCGGTCGCCGAGGGGTCGGAGTGCTGCCTTCTTGGCCATTGGTAGAACCTCCTTGTGGGCGGGATCGCCGCCCCTGCACCTTTGTGCCTACGCGAACGAGGCACTTGGTGCGATGTTAGCACTCGAGGTCTTAGAGTGCCAACTCCAAGCGTGGTGGGAGCGTGGCGTCGCGAGGGAAGATGCGGTCGTAGTTCTCCGCAATGGCGCGGGCGAGCGGCTCAACGGGCTCCCCGCGGCGCTCCGCAATCCACGCCAACGTCAGCCCCACGTTTGCTGGCTCGTTGCGGCGCGGATCAGGTGCCCCCGGCATCGTCAGCCACGGTGCGTCGGTCTCGGTCAGCAGCCGATCGCGCGGGATCAGCGTGACCCACTCCCCTGTCGCCGACTCCTCGGGGCGGAAGGCCAACCCTGAGATGGAGACCGCTCCACCGAGCGCGAGTGCCTCTTCGATATAGGTGGCGCTCCCCGAAGCGCTGTGCAGGATGAATGGAACTCGACCACCGAAGGACTTCGCACCACCCGGGGCACCGATCGCCGAGCCCTTGATTGTTGCGAGGAGCTGGTGCTGTGCCTCATCACCATCGCCGAGCGAACGGCAGTGCAAGATCAGCGGCTTCCCGAGTGCCGCCGCCACCTCAATGTGTGCCTCCAGATTTTCAATCTGCGCGGCAAGAGGCGCGAAGTCACGCTTCGTGTCGATCCCCGTCTCGCCGATCGCAGCGACGCGAGGGTCGGTTGCGCGCCGCAGCAGCGCGGCGCGACCCGGTGCATCGGTGACGGCGGTGTATGGATGAATGCCAATAGCGAGATCCGCCCACGGAAGATCTGGTGCGATGCGGAATGCTCCTTCGGAGCTTTCGATGCCGTACGACGGAATCAGGAGGCGCACCATCCCTGCGTCGCGTGCACGCTGTGCAACCTGCCGGTAGTCGTCGTTGAAGCGGTCGGCCTGTAGGTGCCCGTGCGCGTCAGTCAGCAGCGGCATCGAGTGCATCAGCCTCTAGTCGTGGGAAGAGCGGCTCTGGCGCGCCGAGTGGACCCGCGGCACCGAGTGCTCCCCATGCGCCAATCTCGTCAAGCGGAGGGCCGTTGTGCCCGTTCGCGTCGTATGGCCAGGTGCGCCCAAGCAACGTCCAGATCTTTGCCGAGATTGATGGCATTGCCGGTGCTGCGTAGAGCGAGATGAGGCGACACGCCTCAAGCAGGTCGCCGAGCACGCCGCGGAGTTTCTCCTCAGCGGCGGCATCACCAAGCTTTGCCGCCTTCGCGAGCTCCCACGGCTTTTCGGTATCGACGAACTTGTTTGCCATGCCGACAAAGCCCCAGAGCGCGCCGAGCCAGTCATGGAGTGCGTTGCGCTCGAGCGCTGCGATTGCCTCGCGTCGCGTCTCTTCCCATGCGGCGCCGAGGAGCGATGCGTCGGCAGGTCGCGGGAGTGGCGCGTCGGTGAAGGCGCGGCTCGCGAGTGTTGAGGCGCGGTTCACTAGGTTGCCGAAGTCATTGGCAAGTTCTGAGTTGTACCGACGAATGATGGAGTCCCAGCTCACATCGCCGTCGCGATCAAACGGCACCTCGCGCAGTGCAACGAAGCGTGCCCCGTCGGCACCAAGGGCGGCAACTGCATCATCTGGATCAAGGAAGTTGCCGCGACTCTTGCTCATGCGCTCGCCGCTGGAGAGGAGCCATCCGTGCACCCAGATCTTCTTCGGTGCTTCAAGCCCAGCGCTCCAGAGCATTGCTGGCCAGAAGACGGAGTGGAATCGATTGATGTCCTTGCCGATGATGTGCAAGTCGGCTGGCCACCACGGCGCACCAGCAGCATCTGCCGGAAAGCCTGCGCCGGTGAGGTAGTTGATCAGCGCGTCGTACCAGACGTAAATAGTCCCCGCCTTCGGATCACCCTCACCCGTTGCAGTCAGTGCGCTACTGCCATCTTCGCGGATTGGGAATGGGATCCCCCACGTTGCCCCCTCGCGGCTGATGGAGAAATCTTCCAGCCCCTGTCGAACGAATCCGAGCATCTCGTTGCGACGGTATTCGGGCTGCACAGGTGATGGATCCTGCGTCAGCCAGGCCTCAAGGCGCTCCTGGTAGGCGCTGAGTTTGAAGAACCAGTTGCGCTCGGTGAGCCACTGCAA
>CAJABS010000155.1 GCA_903938075.1 uncultured Chloroflexota bacterium
CGTAATCGCGTGTTGCATGGCGACGATCTCAACCTCACCGTTGAGGATTCACTCCGCGCAGAGGCGCGCTCGATCGTGATGACGCACTGCCCTCCTGGTCTTCCGAATGACTGGAATCTGGAGGCGCTGAAGGGTGACTTAAAGCGTGCCGGCATTGAGCCGCCCGAAGGCCTCGAGGACATTGTTGAAGATGCGATCTTGGTTGATGCGATTGAGGTTGCAGCACTGGAGGCGCTCAACAAGAAGGCGGCGGAGTTTGGCCCAGAGATCTGGCCGCGCGTCTTGCGCGCCGTGATCTTGCGCAGCATCGATCAGCTCTGGGTGGAGCACCTCACTGAGGTTGATGATCTTCGTCGCGGCATTGGGCTGCGCGGGTATGCCCAAGAGGACCCACTCAATGCCTTCAAGCGCGAGGCGTTCAAGCTCTATGACGAGTTCCAAGGGCTCATCCGCGTCAGCATCGGTCGATCGATCTTGCGCGTCAGCGTGGTGCAGCAGGAGGCGCCACGCCCTAAGGTCGTCGCCACCAGCGCGGCAAGCACCACATCGGCACCAGCGCCGAAGGCGCCTGTTGCACCTGCTGCCAGCGTTGGGCGGAATGACCCGTGCCCTTGCGGCTCAGGGAAGAAGTACAAGAAGTGCCATGGCGCATAGCGCGAGCAGCGAGTCCCCCGTGGGTGCCGCGGTTCGGCTGAGAGGGTGTGCAGGGTGAGCGTCGACGCCACCTCCCTGCGGGACCTGCTCGGCCGCATCGAGGCGACCTCGGGGCGTCTTTGACCCTGTAGCGAAAGCCGCGCGGCTCGCCGAGATTGAGGCGGCCATGCTCGCCCCAGGCTTCTGGGATGACCAGCGGGTCGCTCGGCGCCTCGCCCGTGAGGCAGAGGGGCTACGCGAGGAGCTCGCCCTCTGGAAGGATCTCACCACGGCTGCCCGTGACCTTGGTGAACTCTTTGAGCTCGCTGAATCCGAGGGTGACCAGGGGTTGCAAGACGAAGTCTCAGCGAAGGCGACCGTGTTGGAGGGCGACTTTGAGAAGGCCCGCACCTCACTCCTCTTTAGTGGCGAGTACGCCGACGCCGATGCCATCGTCACCATTCAAGCAGGCGCGGGCGGCACTGAAGCCTGTGACTGGACCGCCATTCTGCTGCGCGCCTACATGCGCTGGGCCGAACGGCATAGCTTCGCCACCGAGATCGTAGATTCCACCGAGGGTGATGGCGCCGGCTATCGAAGCGTTGTTCTCGAGATCCGCGGTCGCAATGCGTTCGGGTGGCTACGCGCCGAGCGCGGTGTGCACCGGCTTGTACGCATCTCACCATTCGATGGGCAGAAGCGTCGGCAGACCACCTTCGCCATGTTCGAAGTGATTCCAGAGGTAGAAGACGATGCCGAAGTGACGCTCAACTGGGATGAGATTCGCGTTGATACCTACCGCTCGAGCGGTGCCGGTGGTCAACACGTCAACAAGACGGAGTCTGCAGTGCGGCTCACCCACCTTCCGACCAACTCTGTTGTCTCTAGCCAGAACCAGCGCTCGCAGATGCAGAACCGTGAAACAGCGGAGCGAATGTTGCGCGGCAAGTTGATCGAACTGAAGATCCGTGCGCGTGAAGATGAGCTAGCGCGCGTCCGCGGTGAAACGATCTCCGCCGGTTGGGGGAACCAGATTCGCAGCTACGTGCTGCACCCATATCAAATGGTGAAGGACCACCGCACTGGCTACCAAACCTCCGACACCGTTGGGGTTCTTGACGGCGACTTTGATTCGTTCATCCTTGCCGAGCTGGAGCGTGTCTCTACTGGGGCTCCGCTCGCTGGCGGCAGCGTGGATGAGGAGTAGGATCAACCTATGAGTAGTGAGGCGAGGCTCGGCGAAACGGAGGCGGCTGTCGTTGCGCTCAACGGCATCTCTGTGACGTACCCGAGTGGCCACATTGCCCTCGGCGATGTAAATCTCACGATCCAGCGCGGTGAGTTCGCCTTCCTTGTTGGCCCATCAGGTGCAGGGAAGTCAACCTTGATCGGGCTCTTGGTCCGCGACGTGCTCCCTACCGCCGGCGAAGTGCATGTTGCAGGGTTCCCCGTGCATCGCCTCTCTGGCGGTGATGTGCCGAAGCTTCGTCGACGGGTTGGTGTAATCTTTCAAGATTTCCGCCTCTTGCCGCGGCGAACGGTGCGCGAGAACGTTGCCTTCGCCCTTGAGGTGACTGGGGCAGCCCCTGAACTTGTCGCTACTGCCACAGAGCGTGCGTTGCGCATTGTTGGCCTGGCACGTCTTGCCGAACGCTACCCCTCTGAGCTCTCTGGTGGCGAGCAGCAGCGCACAGCAATTGCACGTGCCATTGTTGGTGAACCTGAACTGCTCATTGCAGACGAGCCGACGGGGAATCTTGACCCGCTGATTAGCTGGGAGATTATGGAACTCTTGATGGACATCAACCGGCTCGGCGTAACGGTGTTGGTGGCAACACACGACTCTGACATTGTCACCACGCTGCGTCGCCGCGTGATTGGCCTCGAGGGCGGCCGCCTCATTCGCGACGAAGCGAATGCGACATATCACCGGGTGGGCTGATGAGCATGCAGCGAGAGAGCCAATCCAATCGCGTCCGACTCATCCGGCTGAGCATCTCAGCGGCGGCGAATGGCCTCTCTCGTAATCGCCTGGCGACGATCGCTGCAACAACAACGATGACGCTCATGCTGATGGTGCTCGCCTCAGTGCTCGTTATTCGTGCAGGACTTGATGCTGCGCTCTCCTATGCCGATTCAAAGGTTGAGGTCATTGCCTACCTGAAGAGCTCCGTCACCGAGAGTGAGGCGCGCTCAATTCAAGTTCAGATTGAAGGAATCGACGGGGTGAAGGGGGCAACATATGTCAGCGCCGACGACGCCCTTGCGGCTTTCAAGGTGCGCCTAAAAGAGCGTGGTGAGCCCGACCTCACGGGAAACCTTGGCGTGAATCCGCTCCCTGCGAGCTACGAGATCTCCCTCGATAACCCTTCTGATACAGGGCGGGTTGCCGACGGCCTGGCTGCAATTCCGGACGCGGCGTCGATCAGCCGCGTTATTGATGGCCGTGCGCTCGCGGAGAGCCTCTCCGCGATCACTGGGGCTCTACGTATCGTTGGCCTGATCATCGTGATCGGCTTCTCGCTCGCCGTGCTTGCGGTGGTCGTCAACGCTATTCGTCTTGCCATTCTCGCGCGCAGCGACGAGATCGCCATCATGCGCATCGTTGGCGCGAGCGCGACTTGGGTGCGTCTCCCATTCATTCTCGAGGGGCTGGCAATTGGTGCCGCTGGGGCGCTGATCACGCTCTTCATCTTCGGCATCTTGAGCGCCAGCATTGGCGCCGTCATGCTCAACCTCTTCCGTGTCCTCCCTGTCCAAACATCGGCGATCCTCGCCGGACAGGTCTCGCTCTCGGTGATCGCTGCTGGTCTCGGCCTTGGGGCGCTCGGCGCGCTACTCTCTCTGCGAGGGCGACTGAACTAGTCGTCACGCGCAGCGAGCGAAGGAGCACCGCCATGAGCCTGACGCCAACCGGAACCCCACTCTTCACGCGAGCGGGCCGCCTACTCCTTGCCGTCATCATTGCCGTTGCCGCATATAACTCGGGGGCACGCTCCAGCGATGGCAGCGCGCAGGGGGGTGGCAGCCTTGATCTTGCACGCTTCAACGAGGTGCTCACCCTTATTCAAGATCAGCACGTTGGGCCGAAGACTGATGAAGATCTCATCAACGGTGCGATTGAGGGTCTCGTTGACTCGCTTGATGATCCGTACTCTGAGTACCTCACCGCCGAAGAGATGGCCGCGATGAAGGAGGGGCTCTCGGGGAGCTTCACCGGCATCGGCGCGGTGATCGACCTACGCACATCAGCGGGCGAACTCTGCACCGCAATCAGTAGCGATTGCCTCCTCACGGTTGCCTCAACTATTGAGGGTGCACCTGCGCGCGCTGCGGGGATCCTTGGTGGCGACACGTTCCTCGCCGTTGATGGTGATGCATTAACTGGGCTCTCCATTGATCAGGCGGTGTTGAAAGTGCGCGGCGCCGAAGGAACAACTGTCGTCATCACCGTGCGCACCGGCAGCACCGCGCCGCGTGACGTTTCCATCGTGCGCGCAAAAATTGAGCTGCCCGCAGTTACGACGGAGGTGCTGCAGAGCACTACTGGGGATCGTGTCGATTACATCGCACTCAACGAGTTCACCGACATTGCCGCTGACCAGTTCCGGGTGGCGCTGCAGGAGATCATTAGTGCGGGGGGCAACAAGATTATTCTTGACCTTCGCGACGATCCAGGTGGATATCTCTCTACGGCGCTCTCCATCGCCAGTGAGTTCATCGCCGACGGCGTGGTGTACATCGAAGAGAACAGTCGCGGTGAGCAGCAGAGCACCGCAGCGCAAGGCGGCGGTATCGCCACCAAGCCGTCTATTCAGCTTGTCGTGCTGATCAATAAGGGGAGTGCGTCAGCAAGCGAGATTCTTGCTGGTGCACTACAGGATCGCGGGCGGGCGATTCTGATCGGCGAGCCGAGCTTTGGTAAGGGGGTCGTGCAGACCATTATCGAGTTGAGTGATGGATCGGGCCTCAAGTTGACCATTGCCAAGTGGCTGACGCCAAACGGGCGCTGGATCCACAAGACCGGCCTGACGCCTGACATTGCCGTTGCCTCGGCCCCTGAGGGCTCGGAGGCCGATCCGGTGTTGGAGGCAGCGCTCAACGCCTTCAAGTAGGGCGGCTGGGGCTGGTACTTGCGCCCGCCCCTACGGGGGCGTATCGTTTGCCGCAGACGAAAGGAGGTGGTGTGCAGTGTCTAATGACAGTTGTACCGCCGCCTCTCACGAGGTCAACGCATAGTTGACCCGCGAGAGCGGTAATAACTGAGCAGAGCCCTGGCCTTCGGGCCGGGGCTCTCTCGTATCCGCCCCAATAGCCCCAAAGTGCACCCGCCCACGGTTGGCGCGTACCCTACAGATGCGCCCAGAGGCCGCAATGCAGTTCGAGAGGAGGTAGCGCCATGGCAAAGACACCGGTCAAGACCGCATCCTCCCCTGCCCCAAAGGAGAAGGCGCCCCCTTCAGGGACCACGCTCGCCTCAAACCGCAAGGCTTCGTACGAGTACGAGATCGTCGAGCGCTACGAGGCGGGGGTCGTTCTCTCGGGGACCGAGATCAAGTCGATTCGTGCCGGTAAGGCCGACATTGGCGATGCCTACGTGCGCCTGGAGGCGGGCGAGGGTCGCCTGATCGGCATGCATATCGCCGAGTGGCCTGGTGCCGCCAGTCAGAACCACGAGCCGAAGCGGGTGCGGCGCCTCTTGCTCCATAAGTCTGAGATCATTGCCATCGGCACCAAGGTGAAGACAAAGGGGCTCACGTTGATCCCGCTGCGCCTCTACCTTTCGCGCGGGCGCTGCAAGGTAGAGATTGGCCTCGGGCGCGGTAAGAAAGCCTTTGATAAGCGTGCTGCCATCGCCGATCGCGAAGGGCGTCGCGAGGCGGAGCGCCAGCTCGGCGACTGGAAGCGCGGCGAGTAGTTCCGCTCGTACTAGTAATCGCGATCCACGCGCGGTATCATTGACCTCTTGGGGATGCGTGGTTTCGACGGAGATCCGCACCTTGGGAACGCGAGTCGAGGTTGCTATCAGGCCTCGTTAAACCGGTAGCAAAAAGAAGTAACTGGCAATCGCCAGCCTGCTCTCGCCCTCGCTGCCTA
>CAJABS010000156.1 GCA_903938075.1 uncultured Chloroflexota bacterium
AGTGTGCCGCGCCGCTAGGATCTACGTGTGCCGAAGTGGCGAAATGGCAGACGCAACCGACTCAAAATCGGTCGACTGAAAGGTCATGTGGGTTCGACTCCCACCTTCGGTACCAAAGCCACCGCCCCGCTACGATAGGGGGGCCGAAGTGGCGAAATGGCAGACGCATCCGACTTAAAATCGGCCGGTCGATGAGATCATGCGGGTTCGAGTCCCGCCTTCGGCACCAACAACATCACTAGGAGGCGACATGAGCGACAAGGCATTCACCCCGCGCGCTGACCGCCCTACGCTCATGCGCGAACACGCCGCCGCCCGCGCGAAGCGTGCAGCTGCCACTGCCGGCTCAGCCGAATGGCGTGCCGCAGCAGCTGAAGTCGCAGCGATTGAAGTAGAGATTGCCAAGTTCGAAGCGCTGCGCGTTCCGCCTGCGCGTGTCGCGCGACCTGAGGCAAAAGGAAAGTAGCGTTCAGGGCGACGCTTCCGCATGCTTACGCTCAATTCGCCAAATCCACGTAGTAGATCTGACTTTGCACGTGATCTAGCTGC
Organism: uncultured Chloroflexota bacterium; assembly: GCA_903938075.1. Taxonomy (GTDB): domain Bacteria; phylum Chloroflexota; class Limnocylindria; order Limnocylindrales; family Limnocylindraceae; genus Limnocylindrus. The sequence continues at coordinate 550 of CAJABS010000156.1, forward strand.
CGGTAAACCCAACTCGCTCGGTAACACCCTGAAGGTCGTCCGAGCGGTTACGTTGGAACCCAGAAGGTTTCCCCAACTCTTAGCACTCCTCCTTCATAAAGACTCGCTAGTTGCGATGAGGGCGATCAACGCTACAAAGCGGCTCATGCGGGGAGACGCGACGTTCTTCTATCCATATAGAGAGTCCCTTGTTATGGAGTACTCAAAGTCCAGGCACACTGTGGTAAAGCTTGGCCTGATCACCCTGTACTTTGACTTCACTAAAGAGTTCACAGCAATTGAGCTGAGGCGCATCAAGGCATTGACGCTGAAATGGATGGGCCAAACTGACGATTGGATGATCCTTGTGCAAGGGCTAAAGCTCCTTGAGAAGTTGGCCAAACGCGATCCAAAGTTCAAGTCAAAGGTCGTTGAGGTAGCGAAACCACTTCAGAAAGACGCGAGGAAGGCAGTTTCAACGAAGGCGAAAGGGATAGTCTCGCGTCTCTAGCTTCGGTTGGCGAGAAGGAACCGGCGCCCCGTCGGCTTAGCGGCCGAGGATCGCCCCAACAGCGAGCCCAAAGAAGAGCGCCAGCATTGCTGGGCGCGAGGCCAGGAATGCCGCGCCCACATGCCAGAGCGGCCAGAGTGGGTAGCCGGCGGGTGGAGCAGCTGGACGCGGCGCAGCGACAATCTTCAGTGCTGGTAGCGCGACGAGTGCGCCGATTCCCGCAAGTGGCGCGACGAACCACGGGAAGATTCCGATCGCTGGGGTCGCGAAAACGGCGATGCCGATGTAGCCCGCGGTGATCAGCAGCGTCGTGAAGGCGCGCGCACGGCGCTCGCCGATACGCACGACGAAGGTCTTTACGCCACGTGAGCCATCAGCCTCAATCTTGTCGAGATGCTTGCCGAAGAGCACCGCAGTGACGAAGAGCGCCCACGGCAGTGTGGCAATCAACGCCGTTGCATCAAGGGTGCCGGTCGCTGCAAGGTAGGTTCCCCCGCCCATGAGTGGACCCCACACGATGAAGGCCGAGAGCTCACCAAGACCGCGTCGCTTGAGTCGCAACGGTGGATCGGTGTAGCCCCACGAAAGGATGAGGCCAGCGATCGCGAATGCGCCAAGGAGTGGCTCGCCGCGAATCACCATCGTGAAGCCACCGAGGACTGCGGCGAGGGCCGTCAGCACGCCGATGGTGACGAGCAAGGTTCGGCTTGACATCGCACCTGATGCGATCGGGTGTGGGGAATAATCGGCGCGCGGGTAGCCGGGTCGATCGAGGCCATCGTGATAGTCGCGCCAGTCGTTCGCCAAGTTGTTTGCCGCATGGGCGAGGTTTGCGCCGAAGAAGGCGGCGAAGCCGAGGAGGATGCCGCTGACGGCGTTGCCGCCGAACGTCGCGTCACTGATCTTGCCGCTCCACCATGCGAAGAGAAGGCCTTGACCGGAGCCAAGAATCGTTAGTGGGAGCACCGAGGCCCGTGCAAGGAGGAGTGCGCGCGCAACCACGGACATCGTGCGCCAATCGACACCTTCAGGGGCGGACTGCCGACTCAGAACGGAGAGGTAATCCTTCGTACTCATGACCCTATTCTCCTCTCTTCTTCGTAAACGTGTAGCGCTGGATCTCCCTCAGGTTGCTGGCGAGATCAGTTCCAACTCAATTCCGTCGCCGCCCACGCGGTCGCGCAGGATCGCAGGGAGCCCGGCGTCCCAGGCGACCCCGCTGCGCTGCTCCATTGGCAAGAGCTGTGCGCCACCCGCCTGAGGGATGTGCACCACCACGCGGGTGGACCCTGGCCTCGACCGCAACTCCCCCTTCACAATCTCCATGGCACGAATTGTCTCTTCAACGGACTGGCGCGCCTTGAACTTGATGTGCAGCACGGCGCCTGCGGGGATCTCTACTGGATCAGGATTCGACATGGCCCCGGCAATTGGCTCAGCGGGAGGTGGCTCCGTTGGTGCGGCGGAGTCAAACTCAACCGGTGCGCGCTCTGGCATGAGCGGTGCGCTCATCTCGATCCCCTCCGGAATCATGCCCGCTGGGATCCCGCCATTAGGGAGCGGGGCGACTGAGCGCTTTGCGTAGCGTCGCCCCCCACTTGAAACGGTGAGCTTCGATCGAACGGCCTCCGCGCTGAGGCGCGATGCCTCCTCCCACGGAACAACAGACTCAACCAAAACGGACCACTCTTCACCGCGCTGCTCAGTGCGACCAGCGATGAGAATCCCCTCCCCCTCAATCCAGGAGCTCTTGGTCGACTCCCACACCTGCGGGAAGACCACGACCTCCATGCTCCCCGTCAGATCTTCCACGGTGACAATCGCCATTGAGGCGCCCTTCTTGGTGACCATCTGGCGAATGCTCAACACAATGGCGCCAAGCGTGGCCGTCTCATCGCGGTACGACTCGTCGCTGAAGTCACCAACGAAGGTGCCCACATACGGCTGCATCGCTGGCGCAAGCGCGTTCATTGGGTGATCACTCAAATAGACGCCCATCAGTTCGCGCTCCCAGCGCAGCCGTTCGCGTGTTGAGGCCTCCGTGACGTGTGGGAGCGCGGGGATCCCCGCTCCAGCGAGCTCAGGCATGGCATCAAAGAGGCCGACCTGACCCGCAGCACGCTCGCGCTGCGCACTCGAACCACCAGAGATCGCGTCGTCGAGGGCGAGCAGGATTTGCGCTGGGTGGCCGAAGCGCCGGAGCGCTCCAACCTTGGCCAACGCTTCAAGGACGCGCTTGTTCGCAAGGCGCAGGTCAATCCGCTCGCAGAACTCTTGGAGCGAAGCCGCCTGCTCCCCCGCTTCACGTGCGGCAACGATCGACTCGGCGGCAGTAGCGCCGACATTCTTGATCCCCAAGAGGCCGAAGCGGATCGCCTCTCCCTCTGGCTCAAAGTCGAGATTCGAGAAGTCCACATCAGGGGGAAGTACCGGAATGCCAAGTCGGCGGCACTCTGCGATCGCTGCGGCAACCTTCTCCTCTTTGCTGCGGAAGGCGTTCAGAACGCTCGTCATGTACTCAACGGTGTAGTTCGCCTTGAGATACGCGGTTTGATAGGCGATCAGCCCGTAGCAGGTGGCGTGCGCCTTGTTGAACCCGTAGTTCGCGAACGGCTCGAATGCCTCAAACACCTTGTCAATGGTGGCGCGGGCAACGCCACGTTCGGCGGCGCTCGAGATGAACTCTTGCTTCAGGCCGGCGAGGACGTCCTCTTTCTTCTTCCGCACGGCGTAGCCCAGGGTGTCCGCCTTCGGCCCCGAGAAGCCGCCGAGTGCTGAAGCTGCGGCCATGATGTCCTCCTGGTAGACGAAGACGCCGTAGGTGCGCTTCAGGAACGGCTCCAGCAACGGATGCAAATAGGTCACCGCCTCCTGGCCGTGCTTGCGGCGGATGTACGTCGGAATGTTTGCCATTGGGCCAGGTCGGTAGAGGGCGACCATCGCTGCAAGGTCATAGACGCTGGTTGGGCGCAACTCCTTGATGTACCGGCGCATGCCAGGCGACTCGAGCTGGAAGATTCCGGTCGTCTCACCAGAGGCGAGCAGGGCGAAGGTCTTTGCGTCATCAAGCGGAATCTTGTCTAGGTCAATCTCAATGCCGCGAGTTTCCCTGATCCGGTCAACTGCGGTTCGGAGAATCGTCAGGTTCGCCAAGCCGAGGAAGTCGAACTTAAGTAGACCGAGGGCCTCGACGCCGTGCATTTCAATCTGTGTCATCACCCCTTCCGAGTTCGTCGCGCGCTGAAGAGCCATGATCTCGGTAAGCGGCTCGCGACTAATCACCACTCCAGCCGCATGCGTAGAGGCGTTCCGCACGACCCCTTCAAGCTGCTCGGCGAGGCCGATGAGTTGGCTGTACTCCGTGCCATCGGCGTACGCCGCAAACTCTGGAGACTTTCGTGCCTGGGCCAGGCTGATGTTCAGTTGCGCAGGCACGGACTTCGCAATGCGGTCAACCTCGCTGTAGCTCTTGCCAAGCACACGCCCAACGTCGCGGATCGAGGCGCGTGCCGCCATCGTGCCGAAGGTGATGATCTGAGCGACGCGGTCTTCCCCATACTTTTGCGAGACATAGCGAATCACCTCATCACGGCGACCATCCTCAAAGTCGATGTCAATATCGGGCATCGTGACGCGGTCTTGGTTCAGGAACCGCTCAAACGGCAACTCGTAGTGAAGTGGATCAACTGGCGTGATACCGAGTGCGTAGGTCACGATGGAGCCAGGAGCGCTTCCTCGGCAGGTGGTGGCGATCCCCTGCTCTCGCGCAAAGCGCACGAAGTCGGCCACGATGAGGAAGTAGGCGGCGTACCCCATCTTGATGATCACGTTGAGCTCGTACTCGAGCCGCGCACGGGCCGCGTCGCTCGGCGAACCGAATCGGCGCACGAGCCCCCGCTCGGCCTCCTTGGTGAGCCATGTTTCAACGGTCTCCCCCGCTGGCACCTCAATGTCTGGGACGCGCGTTGTGCCGAGCTCCAAGTTGAAGTCCACCATCTCCGCGATGAGCCGCGTGTTCTTCAGCAGCTCGGGGCGATCAGGGAAGAGCGCCGCCATCTGCTCTGGTGACTTCAGGTAGAAATCGCCGGAGCCAAACTTCATGCGTCCTGGCGTCTCAAGGTTGCTCGCCGTACCGATGCAGAGGAGCACATCGTGTGCATCGCGCTGATCGGCGCGCACGTAGTGCAGGTCATTCGTCAGTACCAGCGGGAGGCCCACTTCGGGGGCGAGACGGAAGAGCTGCTCGTTGAGGCGACGCTGTTCGGGGAGGCCGTGATCTTGCACTTCGAGGAAGAAGCGCCCCTTCCCAAAGATTTCGCCGTACTTCCCCGCCAAAGCGCGCGCGTGCTCCCAGTCATCGACCTCCAGCGCGCGAGCGATCTCGCCGTTCAAGCATCCCGAGAGTCCAACAAGGCCCTCGGCGTGCCGCGCAAGATGGTCGTGGTCGGTACGTGGCTTGTAGTAGAGCCCGTCGAGGTGGGCGTCGGTGACGATCCGGCAGAGGTTGCGGTAGCCCGTGCCACTGGTCGCGAGGGCGATGAGGTGGAACGGCTGCTGGTCGGCCTTCCCCTCTTTGTCGCGCATCCCACGGCGGGCGACGTACGTCTCGACGCCGATGATCGGCTTGATCCCAAACTGCTTTGCCGCCTGGACGAACTGGACCGAGCCGTAGAGCGCGCCGTGGTCGGTGAGGGCGATCGAGTCCATCCCAAGGCGCTTCGTCTCCTCCATCAGCGCCTCCAGGTTGCTCATGCCGTCGAGCAGGCTGAACTCGCTGTGGACGTGGAGGTGCGTGAAATCAGTCTTGGCGCTCACGTGGGGCAGTCTAGCGATCGGCGTACTATCCCCCTATGGATGAGCAGGAACGCGCACGACTACGGGCAGCCATAGAGGCCACCGAAGGGGGCGCCCCTGAGCCTGCCGCAGTGGACGCGCTCATGCGCCGCATGCTGACCGAGAGCCGGATCATCGCGATCGTGGGCGCCTCCCCCCGCCCGGACCGCCCCTCCCATGGTGTCTTGCGCACGCTGGTGGCAGCCGGCTGGCAGATCCTGCCGATCAACCCCATGCCAGAGGCACTGCGCGACGGCGTCGCAGGTCTCCCCTGTTTCCCAACGCTCCGTGCCGCTGCGGATTCGCTTCCAGTTGGCGAACAGATCGATCTCGTCGATGTCTTCCGGCGCTCAGAGGAGTGCGAGGGGGTCGCTCGCGAGGCGGTCGCGATTGGCGCGCGCGGCCTCTGGCTACAGCTTGGAATCATCAGTCCCGCTGCGGCACTGATCGCCGCCGAGGCTGGCATTCACTTTGTGCAAGATCGTTGCCCCGCCATTGAGATGCCGCGCCTCGGGATTACTGGTCCGGGCGAATAACCTTCGCAGCCAACCTAGGCGAAGAGGGCGAGTAGCACCCCAGCGATTGAGGCAGCGCCAACGCCCGCCAATCGGCGCAATCGATTGGCGATGAGTTCCCCCTCAAGGCGATCAACAAGGTCGGGGCCGCTCCCCGGGGTGCCGCGCCACGCCTCATAGCGCGTTGCTGCGCCAACGCGGTTCGCCCACTCCGTTCGCGCTCGCAGCAGCGGTGGCACGCGAAGTGCGAGATAGACAAACCCCGCGATACCAATGCCGCCCACGAAGAGTCGAACGAGGTCGAGCACTTAGGCGTCCAGCAGGGTCTTGAAGACGGCTCCAAGTTGCGCCGCGTCGCCACGCCCCTTGCTCGCCTTCATTGCTTGGCCAACCAAGAAGCCCATCGCCTGCTGCTTCCCCGCCTTCCAGTCGGCGAGCGCCTGCGGATTCGCGGCCAGCACTTCGGCGGCAAGCTTCTTCAGTGCGCCATCGTCGCTGATCTGCCCCAGGCCGCGCTCAGCGATCGCCGCGCGCACATCAAAGCTTCCGCCCAGGAGTTCGGCGAAGAGTTCTTTCCCTGTCGTGCCATTGATCTCCTTACGAGAGACGGCGCCAATGAGCGCGGCGAATTGCACCGGGTCTGGCTCCGCAGCCCCCTCGTTTGCTGCCCGGAGATACTCGCCGGTTACCCAGTTAGCGAGGGTCTTGGCGTCAATCGTTGCATCTGCAGCACGTGACGCCTCAAAGAGAGCGGCGGCACGAGGCTCACCAACTAAGACAGCGGCGTCGTAGTCAGAGAGTGCGAGCTGCTCCACATAGCGCGCCCGTCGGGCGGAAGGAATCTCAGGGATGCTCGCGACAATGCCGGCGAGCCAGGTTGGCCCAATGGTGAGCGGTGGTAGATCTGGCTCAGGGAAGTAGCGATAGTCGTGCGAGTTCTCTTTCGCACGCATCGTGTAGGTGGTCTCGCTTGACTCATCCCAGCCGCGCGTTTCTTGGGTGATGGATCCACCGGCCTCGAGGATTTCAGCCTGTCGCGCAATCTCGAAGGCGATCGCCTTCTCCACCGAGCGGAAAGAGTTCATGTTCTTCACCTCGGTTCGCGTACCGAACGGTGCATCCTCACTTGGGCGAATCGAGACATTCGCCTCAACGCGCATCTGCCCATTCTCCATCTCCGCATCGGCGGCACCGATCGTGCGCAGTAGGAGGCGGAGCTCTTCGGCGTAGCGGCGGGCCGTCTCCGCATCACGAATGTCTGGCTCGGTCACGATCTCAAGCAACGCAACACCGGAGCGGTTGTAGTCAATAAGGCTGGAGCGCTTCCCGTCACTCCCCTTCTCGTGGCGCAGGCGCGCCGTATCCTCTTCGAGGTGTGCGCGGCGAATGCGCACGCGACTCGTTCCGGCACTCGTAGTTACCTCAATGGTGCCGTGCTCGGCGAGCGGGAAGTCAAGCTGACTGATCTGGTATCCCTTCGGGAGGTCTGGATAGAAGTAGTTCTTGCGATCCCAGATCGTGGTTGCTGGCGCAGCGGCGCCGATCGCGGCACCAACGGCAAGCACCTTCTCAATGGCGGCCTTGTTCGGCACTGGGAGTGCGCCGGGGAGACCGAGGCAGGTTGGGCAGGTCTTGCTGTTCGGCAGATCGCCCTCGGCGGGAATTGCGCAGGGGCAGAACATCTTCGTCACCGTGCGGAGCTGCACGTGCACCTCGATGCCGATCACTGCATGCCAGGTCATGCCGCCACCCCGCGTGCTTTGGCAACGAACCGTCCGATGCGCACCAGCGCCTCGCGGAGGTTCTCTTCTGATGTGGCGTAGCAGATGCGCACATGGCCAACGCCGCTGGCGCCAAATGAGGAGCCTGGAATCACGGCGACGCGCTCCTTAGTGAGGAGGCGCTCGGCGAAGACCTCATCGG
>CAJABS010000157.1 GCA_903938075.1 uncultured Chloroflexota bacterium
CCGCGAAGCTTCTCAAGCTTGTCGCCAAGCTTCGAGGCCTCCTTCTTCGACATGATGTCGAACTCGCCAGCCTGCTCACGAGCTTCTAGCTGTTCCATGAGGGTGAGGCGCTTGCGAATGGTCGTGAAGTTGGTGAGCATGCCACCGAGCCAGCGCTTGATGACGTATGGCTGACCGGCGCGGGTCGCCTCTTCTTGAATTGGCGCCTGTGCCTGCTTCTTGGTGCCGACGAAGAGAATGGTCTCCCCGTTTGCGCTTGCGTCGCGCACGGCGTCGAGGGCAATCTGCAGGTGCTTCGCACTCTTGGCGAGGTCGAGGATGTGGATCCCGTTGCGCTGCGCGTAGATAAACGGCGCCATCTTGGGATTCCATCGGCGTGTCTGGTGCCCGAAGTGGGCTCCGACTTCGAGAAGGTCGCGCATGGTTACTGGTGCCATAGTTCTCCTTACACGGTTATTCCACCGCGGGACGCCTTCACGACCCCGAAGGGCCACCGTAGTGGGGCGTCTGGTTCCGCGTGCGTATTTCGCTCCCTTGCGGGGGCGGACATCCGATTCGGACGCTCGGGAATCCTAGCACGGGGCGCCGAGCCCCTAGGCGACCCCTCGAACGAGGCGAAGTCGCTCGCGTCCGGGGCTGCCGAGCACGAGGAGGAGGTCAATACGACACCCCTCGGGGAGGTGGGCGCGTTGCCGCCGCAGCGCACGCATCTTGCGTGCCCCTAAGAGCTCTGCTGGGGCGGCTGCACCGACGGAGCCACGGCGACGCACCTCGATGGCTACAAGGGAGCCGCGCGGGTCACGTGCAAGTAGGTCGACCTCAAGTCGACCAAGGCGCAGGTTCCGCGAGAGGATCACCCAGCCACTGCGAGCGAGGGAGCGCGCCGCCAGTGCTTCGGCTTCACGCCCGACGAGTGCCCGCTGTGCAGAGCTAATTACCACCAGCAGAGGCTCGCATCACCGCCGTACCAGTGGCGTTCCCGCGGAGTTAGCTACGGGGCAGTAGGCCGATTCGCGCTGCAACTGGGGCGTAGGTGCGGCGATGGTGTGGCGTCACGCCGAGGGCATCAAGGGCGGCAAGGTGTACGGGGGCTGGATACCCCACATTGGATTCCCAACCGTAGCCGGGGTAGCGGAGTGCGAGCTCGGCCATGAGCTTGTCGCGAAGCACCTTTGCAACGATCGAGGCACAGGCAATCGCATACACCGACTGATCGCCACGAACGACGGTCGCGTGGGGCCCGATCAGGTCGCGGAGCTCGCGCGCGCTGCTCCCGTCAACGAGGGCAAAGTCTGGCGCCGCCCCCCTCCTCCGGGAGAGCTGCGCGACGGCACGCGCCATTGCACGATGCGAAGCCGCACGTGGGTTGATGCGCTCCACCTCTCGCGCTGATGCAGCACCGATTCCGATTGCCACAGCAACCTCTCGAATCTGTTGCGCAAGAGCGACGCGACGTGCCGGGGTCAGCATCTTTGAATCACGGACGCCAGGGATCGGATCTCCTGCGGGCATCAGAATGGCGCAGGCAACGACGGGTCCGGCAAGTGGTGCAAGACCAACTTCATCAATGCCAATAACGGCACGTTCAGGATGTCCGTGGCGCAGCTCGAGTTCGCGAGTTGGCAGTGTGCGGCCACTCGTGGGCCGCAGGTCGCTCACTCCGGAGCCTTCTCCGATGCCTCAGCGGCTGGCGCTTCAGCAGGTGCGCTCTCTTCAGTCGCGACGTCAGCGCTCGCCTCGCTCACTTCGGCGGCTGGCGCCTCGGCGATTGGAGCTTCAACGGCAGGAGCCTCAGCGACAACTTCGGCTGCAGTTGCAGCTGCGGTGGCCTCTTCGGCGGCGGCGGCTGTTGCTGCAGCGGCGGCCACTGCGGCCTCTTCGGCTGCAACAACGGCAGCGGCGGCGGCAAGCACGGCGTCTGCCTCGTCCTTGATCGCCTTCTTTGCGGCGGCCTTCACTTCGTTCTTCGCAATGTCGGTGGCGCTATCGCGGCGCTCGCGGAGCGACGACTGCTTACCAACGCGATCGCGCAGGAAGTAGAGCTGCGCCCGGTTGGATACACCGTGTCGGACGACTTCGATCTTCTCGATACGTGGGCTGTGGACCTTGAAGGTTCGCTCAACGCCAACGCCTGAGGCGATACGTCGAACGGTGATGTTCAGGCCGAGTCCGCCGCCGCGCAGGCGCATGACGGTGCCCTCGAATACCTGAATGCGCTCTCGGTTCCCTTCAACGACCTTCGCCGACACCTTGACGGTGTCGCCGGTCTTGATCTCCGGGAGATCGCTCTTCATCTGGGCGTCGGTCAGCGTGCGGATCAAATCCATGATTAGTCTCCGTGGTGGCCGACAGAACCTGTCGGCGCGGGCGGTGAGAATAGCACAGGCCCCCTGGGGCCTCCCCTCACGACCCCTCGCTCCCCTTCGTGGGCTTGGCGAGGTCAGGGCGCTGGCGCTTGGTGCGGCGGACCGCCTCTTCGTGCCGCCAGGCGGCGACCCCCGCGTGGTTCCCTGAGAGGAGGATCTCCGGCACCCCTACCCCTCGGAACTCGGCGGGCCGGGTGAACTGGGGATACTCCAGGAGCTCCCCGGAGAACGACTCCTCCGAGAGCGACGCGGCATCAATGGCGCCAGGGACGAGGCGCAGGATTGCATCACAGAGGACGATTGCCGCCGGCTCGCCGCCGGAGAGGACGAAGTCGCCGAGACTCAGCTCCAGATCAACGTAGGCGCGAACGCGGTCATCAACCCCCTCATAACGACCGCAGATGATGATCAGGTGGGAGGCGGCTGCGAGCGCTCGAACGCGCGGCTGTCGTAGTCGCTCGCCACCCGCATCAAAGAGGATGACGGTGGAGTCTGGGCCACGCAGTGCCTCAATTGCATCAACGAGTGGCTCTGGCCGTAAGAGCATCCCTGCCCCGCCGCCATACGGCTCATCGTCGACCGACCGGTGCTTCCCGATCCCCCAGGTGCGTAGATCATGACAGGTCAGCGTGGCCAAGCCCCGCTCAAGGGCCCGCGCGGGGATGCTGGCGGAGAGCGCCGACATGATCGTTTCTGGGAAGAGCGAGATCACGTCGATCTTCAACACTGGTTTGGACTCCTCACTCATGCGTCACCTGCAGCACGCTTCGCAGCGCTCTTCTTCGGGCGACGGGAGGCCTTCGCGGCGCGCAGCGAGGCGACGCTACCCGGCGTCTTCTGTGGCCCACGCCGACGAGGTGCCTTCGCTGCACGAACCGTGAGCTCCGAACCGGTGAGGTCGGCGACGATGCGCCCGTCGCGTGGCGCAAACTCCACGATCACCGCAGCAACGGCGGGAAGGTCGATCTCTCCCCCGTCTGGCGTATGTACGACGTAGACCTCGGCGCCGCCGGCGCGATAGAGATCACGAATCTCCCCAATGATTTCGCCCTGAGGGTCGCGCACCGTGACGCCAATCACCTCATCCCAGAGCACACGGTCTGGTGGCACCTGTACCTCGGCAGCTGGAATCGTGAGGTAGGCACCAACAAGTCGCTCGCCCGCCAGTCGGCTCTGCACTTCGCCGAAACGAATGAAGAGGCCTGGGGAGCCTGGGGTCACCTCGAGCAGCGTGAGGACGCGCTCGGTACCTTCAACGCAAAGGCGCGCGCCAGGGATAAAGCGTTGCTCTGGAAGGTCGGTCAGTACCTCGAGGCGGAGGGTGCCATCAAGACCGCGAACGCCGCGCACCTGCGCAACGCGCAGGTCCGTCGTCGTCTCAGCCGATTTCGAGGACGTAGTTCTCTCCGGTGCGATTTGAGACAACCTTCAACAGGCTGCGCATTGCCTTGGCAATGCTGCCGTTGCGTCCGATGACGCGGCCCATATCCTCTTCATCAACGACGAGACGCAAGATGATGGCGTCGCCATCCTCCTCTACCTCAACGCTGACGCCGTCTGGATTGTCGGCAAGCGACTTTGCGACGTACTCGACGAGCTGCGCTGCTGCCACTTAGGCCTCCTCGGCGGCAGGTGCCGCCTCTGCTGGTGCCGCTTCGGCGACAGGTGCTGCTTCAACAGCTGCGACCTCTTCTACCGGTGCCGCTTCGGCGACAGGTGCATCTTCCGTTGGAGCGGCCTCAGGAGCTGGCGCATCAGCGGTCGCCTCAACGACGGCCTCTGGCGCAGCTTCAACGACCACTGTTGGCTCTTCGACAACTGGGCGCGTGCCAGGCTTGGTGTAGCCAGGTGTTGCAGCCTTCGCCAGCGTCTTGCCGCCCATGGCGATTCCGCCAGCGCGCGCCTTGGTGATCAACTTGCCGACAACGTCAGATGGCTGTGCGCCCTTTGCGATCCAGGCATCAACCTTGGCGAGATCAAGCACCAGCGTCATTGGCTCGGTGCGTGGGTTGTAGTGGCCAAGAATTTCTAGTGAGCGACCATCTCGTGGCGAGCGGCGATCCGTGGCAACCACGCGATACGATGGCTGCTTAGATGCGCCCACGCGGGTCAAACGGATCCGAACACTCATCCCTGATGCATCCTCCGAGGCGCCGCCCCTTCCGGAGCGGCTGGTGGCCCTGGCGTTGCCAGGGGGTCAGTCCGTGAATCCTAGCCGCTCAGCGGCTCGGGCGCATCTCTCCCCGTGAACTAGCGCCGTTTGCCGCCCTTTTTCGCCCGCTTCTCCCGCTTCGCCGCCTTCGGGGGGATCCGCCCGCCCGCGTGCTTGCCAGGGAGGCCCGCCCCGCCGCCCATCAGCCGACTCGGGTCGCCACCGCCGGCACGTCGCATCAGGGTGCGCATCTCCTCGAGTCGCTTGACCAGCCTGTTGACCTCCTCGATGGCTCGCCCAGCCCCTGCGGCAATGCGCCGACGTCGTGGCAGGGTCAGCAGGGCTGGGTCGCGCCGTTCGGCGGGGGTCATCGAGAGGATGATCGCCTCCGTGCGCTTCAGTTCGCCGCTGGCGACGGCGGCTTCGGCCTGCTCTGCCATGCCGCCCATACCCGGAATCATCTTGACCACCTGGCCGATCGGTCCGAGCGACGACATCTGACGGAGTTGACCGAGCAGGTCGTCAAAGGTCATCCCGCCGCGCAGTGCGCGAGCCTCTGCCGCCTTCGCACGTACTTCAGCGTCGGGCGCTGCCATCGGTCCAATCTCTGCATCTCGAACGCGCTCTGCCAGCGTGGCGAGATCACCCATGTCGAGAATGCGGTTGGCGATGCGCTCGGGATGGAATCGCTCCAGCGCATCGGAACGCTCGCCGGTACCGACGTAGACCACGGGAATTCCTGCACCGCCGGCGATCGAGAGCGCGGCCCCGCCGCGTGCATCGCCGTCAAGTTTGGAGAGGATCAGGCCAGTCGGTTCGGCGATTGGTTTAAACCCTTCGGCAATCGCCAGTGCTGACTGCCCCGTCGCCGCGTCAAGCACCAAAAGGCGTTCACGTGGCTTCGTGGCGTCGCGGAGATCGCGCAACTCCTCCAGCAGCTCGTCGTCGAGGGTGGTGCGACCAGAGCTGTCAATGATCACCACGTCAAGGCCGAGACGTCGGGCGGCAGCGATCGCGCGCGTTCCGATCTCTGCGACCGGAGTGCCGATCGGTTCACGATGCATGGGCACCTTGATAGCGGCAGCCAAGGTTGCGAGCTGCTCTGCCGCTGCTGGACGACGAGGATCGGCGGCAACGAGCAGCGGACGGCGACCATCTTTCGCTAAGCGATAGGCAAGCTTTGCGGCCGTTGTTGTTTTGCCTGCACCTTGCAAGCCGAGCAGGAGGATGGTTGCCGGTCGCTCGCGCAGGTCAAGGTCGCGGCCAGATCCGCCAAGCGTTTCCGTTAGCGCGCTGTGCAGGATTCCCAGCATGCGCTCGCCAGCGCCGAGACCGCCAACGATCTCACTTGCGCGTGCCCGCTCGCTGATGCGTTCTAGCAGCTGCGCGACAACGGGCATCGCAACATCGGCGCCGACTAGTGAGGTGCGGATGTCGGCAAGGCCGGCCTCAAGATCGGCGGCACTGATTCGCCCACTCCCCGTAAGGCGGCGAAGTGAGGCCCGAAGGCTGCTACCGAGCGCGTCAAACATGCCTAGAGTGTACGCTCGCGCGATGGCAGCTCAAAAACGAACCCCGAAGGGGCAGGACGGACTCCAGGACCTGTCTCCGCTCGTGCGCAGCGACGTCAACGTGCTGATCAGCGCACAGGCGATCTCAACCTACGGGTCATTCATCACCCGGGCTGCCCTCCCCCTCCTGGCGATCATTGGCCTCGGGATCAACGCAGCCGAAGCGGCCGCCCTTGCGGCGGTCGACCTCATCGCTGGTGCCGTAGTGAGCCAGTTCGCAGGCGTGTGGATTGACCGGCTCCCCCGCAAGCCCGTCCTCATTGGCACCGACCTGCTGCGGGCGCTCTTGCTCGGCACCATCCCACTCGCCGCTGCTCTGTTCGGCGAGGTAACCCTCCCCCACCTGATCGCGGTGAGCGCCCTCTGCGGCATGTGCGCAACGACGTTTGACATTGCAGAGCGCAGCTATTTTGCTGGACTGGTGAACTCCTCGGCGCTGCGTGCCGTGTTGGCCCGCACGTTGGGGATCCGTGGCGCGGCGGAGTTCTTTGGCTTCGGCTCTGCCGGACTCCTGGTTGGCGCATTCGGTGGACCTGCGGCAATTGGTATTGATGCGTTGACCTACGTGGTTTCGGCGGTGCTGATCGGCTTCCTGCGAGTCGCGGAGCCGAAGCTGCCGCCAGCCTCTGCCCGAGCCAGCTTCCGCCGCGAGCTCTCCGACGGGCTGAAGAAAACTTGGTCTGTCGCGATCATGCGACCGTTGCTCATCTCGACCTTCGTGATCGGTCTCTACTTTGGCCTCTTCCGATCGTCGTACCTGCTCTTTGTCACGAACGGGCTCGGTCTTGGACCAGAGGCGATCGGGCTAGTCA
>CAJABS010000158.1 GCA_903938075.1 uncultured Chloroflexota bacterium
CGCATTGGGCTCACCGGCGCAGTACTGCTGGCTCTTGGCCGCGCTATCGGCGAGACCATCGCTGTCACCATGGTGATCGGCAACGCGGAGGGGATCCCGTCTAGCCTCTTCCTCCCTGGCCAAACGATTGCATCAAAGATCGCGTCAAACTATGCCGAGGCCAGCACCCCAACCGAAACAGGCGCCCTTGCCGCACTCGGTATCTGCCTCTTCGCTGTCACCTTCATGCTCAGCCTCGCCATTCGCCTCCTCGTCCGCCGTGCGGCGCGCGGAGGGGGGCAGACATCGTGAGCGTGCTGCGTTTTACTGCCGCTGACTTGGTCAAGGCCCCTTCAGGGCGTGATGCTCGACGCAGGCGCGCCGACCGCTTCATGCGCGGAATCATGTTTGTGACCGCCGCTATTGCCGTGGTCCCACTCATCGGACTCATTACGTACATCATCACAAACGGACTGCCATTCCTCACGTCGCAGCTCATCGTGAACAGCCCCCTAGACATCGAGCCCGGAATCTCAAACGCCATCATCGGTTCGTTGCAGCTAACGATTGCATCCATCATTGTCGCGGCACCGGTTGGAATCGCTGGCGGCGTCTATCTCAACGAGTTCGCCTCACCGCGGGTCTCTTCCGCCGGTGAGCTGCTCATCGATGTGATGCTTGGCACCCCAAGCATCATCGCCGGGCTCTTTGCCTTCCTGGTCGTCGTCCCTGCCCTTGGATTCTCTGGGTACGCAGCGATCGTGGCGCTCTCTGTGCTCATGATTCCGATCGTCATGCGCACAACCCAAGAGGTGATTCGACTCGTTCCTGCCGGTGTGCGAGAGGCCTCGCTCGCACTCGGCATTCCGGTGTGGAAGACAACGATCTTCGTTACCTGCCGCACGGCGGCATCCGGGCTCCTGACGGGCGTTGTTCTTGCCGTCAGTCGTGGTCTGGGCGAAACAGCACCGCTGCTACTCACTGCAAAGGGCACCAACGACACGGAGATCCTCAATTTTGGCTCAACGATGAACGCCATGCCGATCGTGATTTATCGCTATTCAAGCTCGCCAGATAGCTTGCTAATCGGCCAAGCATGGGCGACGGCACTCGTGCTGCTCGTAATCGCACTCACACTCAACGTGCTGGTTCGGTTCCGCACCGTCAACAACCGGGTGGCATAGTCATGGAAGAAGAGAAGGGGAAGGGAATGAAGCGCTCAGAAGTTAACACCGCTGGATCAACTCAGGCGTCAAAGACCGCATCTTCTGCGGCTACAAACGCCCATGCAAGTCATAACTCGACGGAAGGGAGTCTAAACCTCAAGAATCTTGAGGTGTTCTATGACAAGTTCCGTGCGGTCAACAATGTCTCGCTGAACATTGAACCGAAAAAGGTAACCGCCCTGATTGGCCCATCTGGTTGCGGCAAGTCAACACTTCTCCGCGCCATCAACCGTATGCACGAAACGATCCCGAATGCAACGGTGAAGGGCACGATCACGCTTGATGGCATTGATATCTACGGATCGCTTGTCGACCCTGTTCGAGTTCGTCGAGTTATCGGCATGGTCTTCCAGAAGCCGAACCCATTTCCAACGATGTCGATCTTTGGCAATGTGGCAAGCGGGCTGCGCCTGGCGGGCGCTTCAAGCAAGGATGAAATCGCAGGGATCGTGGAAGAGTCACTAAAGAAGGCTGCGCTCTGGAACGAGGTGAAGGATAAGCTCAATGAGCCTGGCACCTCACTCTCCGGCGGCCAGCAGCAGCGCCTCTGTATTGCGCGTGCAATTGCCGTTCGCCCAGAGGTGATCTTGATGGATGAGCCGTGCTCCGCGCTCGATCCGATCGCCACGCTCAAGATTGAAGAGTTGATTCGAGAGCTCCGAACGGAGTACACCATCGTTATCGTGACGCACAACATGCAGCAGGCATCACGCGTCTCGGACTCGACAGCGTTCTTCAGCATGGGTGAAGACCGTGGCGGATACCTCGTGGAGAGCGGCCTCACGCCACAAATCTTCACTGCTCCAACGCAGCAGCTGACCGAAGACTACGTGGCAGGACGATTCGGTTGAGCTTCGTTCGTCGGTCGTTTGCGCTCTCGCTCTCCTTGCTGTTGGTCGCCGCCTGCCGTCCTGGCGTACCGGGAGAGGCTACGCCAAGCGCCTCGTCGATCGCTGGCGCGCTGATTCCAAGTCAGCCCATGAGCGTCGTGTACCACCTGCCTGGCGCTCCGAGCGGCCTGCACGCCCCCTTTGCATTCTTGACCCAGGAGGAGGCGCTTGCCGCTGCTGAAATCACGGTGAGCATTGCCACACCCACGGTCGGGGTGGACCCATTCGCAGGCGCAGAAGATCCATCGACCGTCGATCTCTATGTGGCTTCGCCAGCCGCTGCGCTCAGTGCGCGCGAGGCGGGCAGCGACCTTGTGCTGATTGCAGGGCTCGCGCAGCAGTCAGATTGGCGCCTCGTAACGCCGGTTACCTCTGGGATTAGTGATCTCGCCGACCTTGCTGGCAAGAGCATTTTCGTTCATGGCCTGCCGGGCGATGCCGCCACGGCGCTTGCCGCCCTCTCGGCAGCGGGGGTGGACCTTGCGTCACTCTCCCTGACCTATGCCACCGACCTCTCGTCGTCGTTTGACCCCATCCCAATTCTTGACGGTACCTACGCGGCTGCCATCGTCAGCTCCGTTGATGGCTGGCCGCGCCTCGTTCAGGGACCAGACCTCGTTACCGGCGCAAGCGTTGGCGTAGAGGGGCTCGTCGAGTTCCCGATCACCCCCACAAGCTTGGACTCAGGACTTGCCATCTGGGCACACGCCTCGGCGCTTACATCCGACAACGCAAAGATTGCCGCTGCTGCTTCACTTGTTGCTCTAGCAGAGGGCCTCGCGTTCTGTCGCGACTCTATTGAAGATTGCGCTGCACTGTTCCTCGGAATCGGCACATCCGATCAAGATCAAGAGACGTTGGTGTGGAGCATCAATGCGCTTAACAACCAACTCTGGCCAGCCGCTAACGGCGTACTCTGGATTGACACGAAAGGCGTCACTAACGCGGTAGCAACTGCAGTGTCCGCCGGCGTTCTAAAGAGCCCATTCAAGAGCGAATACGTGGATGGTTCGGTCTTAGCTCTTGCTGAGCTGCATTGGCCGGCGGGCTTGGACCGCAACGGAGAGGGCTGGACTATCCTCGCCCTGGAGATCCCGCTCTACTAGCTCGGTTGAATGGCTAGGCAATAACCTGGTGACAGGCACGGCAGCGCGCCTCATACGTATCGTCACCGGCCATGCCACCGATCACGATCAGTTCGTCGTTCGCGCTCGCAGGCTTTCCGTCACGAAGGCGCTGTGTTCGGGTCGCTTCGTTCCCGCATACGACGCAGATTGCTGAGAGCTTCGTCACCTCATCTGCAAGGGCGAGCAGCTCTGGAATGGTCGCAAACGGTCGCCCAGCAAAGTCTTGGTCGAGCCCGCTGACGATGACGGTTCGCGGAGCCGCAACGATCTCTTCGATGATGGCGGGGAGCTCCGGGCCAAAGAATTGGGCCTCTTCAATGGCAACGGCGTCAGGATTGATGCGAGTAACCTCGTTGCGAATCGCCTGAGCGTCAGGGGCAACAACACTTGGGAAGCGAGTGCCAGTGCGGCTCACGACTTCACCCGGGGCAACTCGAGTGTCGCGCGCGGGCGTGATCAAGAGAACGCTTTGACCAGCGATTTGACGTCGGGTAAGGAGGCGGACGACCTCAGCGGTTTTCCCGCTGCTCATGCAGCCAGCGATGACGTGGAGCCAAGGTCGACGTGGGATAGCCATGGCGGGAATCGTAGCGGAACGGGCGCACCCCCCAAGTTACCCCCTTAACTGCGGGAATTCGTGCTCAGATCACCCAAGGAGACGGCGATAATCATTCGTTAACAATATTAACGGAGAGTGTTCTCATCGGACACGTTTGTGCCCGGCGCGAGGGAGACCCTCGCAACACATTTGGACGAGAGGAGCACCCATGAAGAGCACCGTGAAGAAGTTCAGCGTGGCCTTGGCGGCCGCCCTGTTCGTCGCCGCCTGTGGCGGCGCAGCAGCCAGTCCTTCAGGACCCGCCCTGACCGGCGATATCTCCATTGACGGCTCGAGCACCGTTTATCCAATCACCGAGGCCGTTGCCGAAGAGTTCCAGAACGCGAACTCGGGCGTGCAGGTCACCGTCGCCTTCTCGGGCACCGGCGGTGGTTTCAAGAAGTTCTGCGCAGGCGAGATGGACGCCAACAACGCGTCCCGCCCAATCAAGACGAGCGACAAGCCTGGCGACGATGGTGTCGCTGGAACTGCCGATGACGTCCTCTCCGAGGCAACGATCTGCAAGAACGCCGGCATTGAATACATTGAGCTGAAGGTTGCTCTTGACGCGCTTGCCGTTGTGGTGAGCAAGGAGAACACCTTCGTTGCCTGCCTCACCACTGACGAGCTCAAGTCAATTTGGGACCTCGATTCGAAGGTTGAGACTTGGGCTGACGTTCGTGCTGAATGGCCAGCTGAGAAGATCGACCTGTATGGCCCAGGCGCCGACTCCGGAACCTTTGACTACTTCACGGAAGTGATCAACGGCGAGGCGAAGCGCTCGCGCTCCGATTACACCGCATCCGAGGATGACAACACCTTGGTGACCGGCATCAGCGGCTCGCAGTACGCGCTTGGCTACTTCGGCCTTGCGTATGTGACTGAGAATGCCGACAAGATTCGGGCAGTTGAGATTGACGGCGGCAGTGGTTGCACCGCGCCGTCTGCAGATGCAGCAAACGACGGTAGCTACGCGCCGCTCGGGCGACCGCTCTTCGTCTATGCATCCGTAGCAGCACTGGCTCGACCCGAGGTCGCAGCGTTCTTCCGGTTCTTCCTGGAGAACACGAACGAACTCTCGGCCGAGGTTGGCTACATCGGCCTCAACGATGCAGACCTAGCCGCCGCGAAGGCGACCCTAGAGGCTGCGCTCAAGTAAGGATTCTGAGCGGGCGCTGAGCCCTCACGCGCGCTCAAACGACCCGGGGGCCCCATCAGCCCCCGGGTCGACACTTCTAGGGGTAGGATCGCCGCGTACGGGGGAGAGCGGCTAAACGGGAGGAGGGTCTGTGGCAGGCGTATCGACAGCTCATCGTCCCGACTCCGCCGCTACCACCCGCAGGGGTGAGGCACTCATCGAATTCCTCCTTCGAGCCTCGGCGGCCATCGGGATCATCACCACCGTTGGCATCGTCACCGTCCTCCTCGTTGAGGCGATCTTCTTCTTCGCCGAAGTCTCCCCCGTTGACTTCTTCACTGGAACTCGTTGGTCGGCATCAATCCTTCCGTATGCGTTCGGTGTCATTCCGCTGATCACGAGCACACTCATGATCGCCTTCATTGCGCTCGTTCTTGCGGTACCACTCGGTGTCCTTGCCGCAGTTTGGATGAGCGAGTTTGCGAGCCAGCGGGTTCGCTCCATCATCAAGCCAGTCCTTGAGATCCTGGCTGGCATCCCAACGATCGTGTACGGCTTCTTCGCGATCACGGTCATCACTCCGCTACTGAAGGCCACGATCTTGCCTGACCTTGGGACCTTTTCGGCGCTATCAGCCGGCATTGTCGTTGGCATCTTGGTCCTCCCACTCGTTGCGTCACTGACCGAAGATGCACTTCGGGCCGTGCCCCGTGGCTTGCGAGAGGGCTCATATGCGTTGGGAGCAACGCGCTGGGAGACGGTGCGCCGAGTGCTCCTACCAGCAGCACTATCAGGCATTGCTGCGGCGGTGATCCTGGCGATGAGTCGCGCTGTTGGTGAAACGATGGCCGTGGTACTCGCGGCAGGCACCAATCCTCAGCTGACGTTGAACCCAACGGAATCGGTGCAAACGATGACCGCGTTCATCGTGCAGATCAGCCTTGGGGACACCCCAACCGAGAGCATTCAGTTCAAGGCGCTCTTCGCCGTAGGCGCCACGCTCTTCGCGATCACCTTCACGCTCAACCTCATCAGCGCCTGGCTGGTGGCGCGCTATCGGAACGTGTACGAATGAGTACCCAGACGACCACACGTCGAAAAGTCGCTAATGCGCTGTTTGGCTTGCTGGCCTTCCTCGCGATCTTCGCCAGCCTCGTCACGCTGGTGGCACTACTGTTTGATGTGGTCGTGCGCGGCGGGAGCAGCGTTGATCTGCAATTCTTCACCTCTGCACCGAGCCGCATCCCCGCGAAGGCTGGCATTCTGCCAGCGCTCGTCGGCACCCTCTGGGTGACAACGCTCGTTGCGATCATGACCTTCCCAATCGGTGTTGCCGCCGCAATCTATTTAGAGGAGTACGCCGGGCGTGGTCGCTGGTCACGTCTGTTGCGCATCAACATCTCCAACCTCGCCGGCGTCCCCTCGATCGTGTACGGCATCTTTGGGCTGGCCCTTTTCGTGCGGCTCCTCGGCCTCGGGCGCACGGTCTTTGCAGCTGCGCTCACGCTCAGCTTGCTCATTCTTCCCGTGGTGATTATTTCAAGCATGGAGGCAATTCGTGCCGTGCCACCTAGCCAGCGCGAGGCGGCATATGCGCTTGGTGCAACACGCTGGCAGATGGTGCGCCGAGCGCTGCTCCCCGCCGCCGCGCCTGGAATCCTTACCGGCATCGTGCTTGCTGTAGGTCGTGCCGTCGGCGAGACTGCACCGCTGATTCTTATTGGGGCCGTCACCTTCGTGACCTTCGTGCCCGTCAATCCTTTTGAAGATAAGTACACCGTGCTGCCGATTCAGATCTTCAACTGGGCGGGTCGCCCACAGGCAGCATTCCAGGAGATCTCGGCCGCGGCGATCCTCGTGCTCCTTGTGCTCATGTTCCTGCTCAATCTCGTGGCAGTAATCCTTCGTGCGCGACTGTCGCGCACGATCCAGTGGTGAGGTACCGTCTGTGTCGATGAACGAGCGTGAGCCAGTGACCAAGCCTTCAGTGAGCCAGATCGGCGCGAGCGCCCCATCGGGTGCTACCGAGGCCACCTCCGCATCATCGATAAATCCCGCACTACTCCTAGAGAACGTCAGCTGCTGGTATGGCGGCTTCCGTGCGGTGCGCGAGGTAAGCCTCGCCATTCCACGGAACAAGGTCACGGCGCTGATCGGTCCCTCGGGCTGCGGCAAGAGCACGCTGCTCCGTTCCATCAACCGCATGAACGACCTTGTGCCCGGATTCCGTTTGGAGGGGGAGATCGCCTTCGAGGGCACGTCGGTACACTCCCGCGCAACGGACGTGATTGATCTTCGCCGCCGCGTCGGCATGGTCTTCCAGAAACCAAACCCATTCCCGAAGTCCATCTTCGAGAACGTGGCATTCGGGCTTCGCCTTCTCGGCGAGACCACAGGCATCGATGCTCTCGTTGAAGAGAGTCTCCGCGCCGCGGCCCTTTGGGATGAGGTGAAAGATAAGCTCGATCAACCTGGGCTCTCCCTCTCAGGCGGGCAGCAGCAGCGCCTCTGCATCGCGCGCGCTATCGCCATTCGGCCAGAGGTCATTCTCATGGATGAGCCCTGTTCGGCACTAGATCCAAAGTCCACCCTGCAGATTGAAGAGTTGATGCGCAAGCTGATTCGCGATTACACGATCGTGATCGTGACGCACAACATGCAGCAGGCGGCACGTGCGTCGGACTACACCGTCTTCCTCACCATGGGCGACGATCGTGCCGGCTATGTGGTGGAGCAGGGCGAGACGGGGAAGATCTTCACAGCGCCACAGCAGCAGCTCACCGCCGACTACGTCTCGGGCCGCTTCGGCTGATCCCGCGCCTACCGATCCGATAGGCCCCCGATACGTCGGTGACCATAGGATCACCTTCCGCCTCAGAGCCCGCTCAGAGGAGAAGGTATGCAGCAAGAGAGATCAGCCCAACGGCCGCGTCGTGTTGTGTGGGCCGCAGCCATTGCGGGGGCACTGATTGCTGGTGCAACCGTCGGCCGCACGAGTGCGGCATTCACTGCGACGGCACCGGTCACCGGCGGCGTTACATCTGGCGTGGTTGCCCTAAGTACTGGTGGCGTAGAACAGCTCACCTTTAACGGCGCGTCACTCACTGGGATCGGTCCAGGGGCATCCTTTTCTCAGTCGGTCACGGTGCTCAACCAGTCGACCGTTACAACCCCATCGCTGTACACCGATATCGCCCTCTGGGCCGACATCACTGGCACCTCGACGCTGCCTAGTGATCTGGGCGCATCGCTTCTCGTCTCCATTACCCGCAGCATCGGAGGCGGCACTGCCGAGACGCTGTATAGCGGGACGGTGGTTGGACTTGCCCAGTTTGGGACGTTCGCCTCTCCACTGGGTGATCGTTGGGCCTCGCGCAACGCGGGTGGCTCAACGGGAGCAGAGGCTGCGAGTGCAACCTATACGTTCTCCTTCAGTCTGCCAGCCTCCGCAACGGCGGGAGCTGATTCGTCGATCGCTGTCTCATTCACCTTTGAGGCACGCAACCGCACCGCGTAATGCTGAACCGTCGCGCGCTCTTCTGTGCCCTCGCCGCCGTGCTGTTCGTTCAGGCGGCGGGGGTGCGGGTTCTTGCCGTTTCCGGCAACTCAATGGCGCCGCTCATTCGCAACGGAGATGTTGTGCTGATTGCACGCGCATGGAGCGGCGGTAACGTAGGGGACATCGTGCTGGTGCAGCGACCGAGTGACGGCGAGCTACTCCTTCACCGCGTCATTGACCGCGATCGTGGATGGCGAACGACGAAAGGGGATGCGAGTAGTAGCCCCGATAGCGAGCGGATTCCTGAGGCGAAACTCATGGGCGGGTTAGCCCTTGTAATCCCCACCGGACTACTGGGCTCGCTGCCTATTGGCGGGGTGTCGGCGCAGTTCACCGACGCGCGCACAACGGGTCTCGTGATCGCTTCGGCACCTGGCGCACGCGCGCAGATTGAGGCACCTCTTCTCCTTGGAGGAGATGCTGCTGGTCAGCTCCTTCCGGGTGGCAGTGCAACGTGGAACCTCACTCTTGGCCCCTGCCCCCTTAGCTTGGCAGGAGAGTGCGCAGGGTCAACGAGCACTCTCCGCATTGATCCCGCCCGATTCCCAGAGATCGCGGCGAGTGGGATCGCGCGATCGCTGCGGATCAGTACACGGTGCCGTGCGCTTGGCGGGAGCAGCTGGGCTACCTCTGCCGACCTCTTCACGTCAGCGTGGAGCGCGGCGAACCCACTCACAGGGCGGCTCGCATCACTCGCTCACGGCTCGCCGCCTCAGGAGTGCCAAGTGAGCGTCACGCTTCTAGGGAGCCTCGCAGCCGTCAGCAGCGCGATGCAGCTGCCCCTCCGCTGGGGACCAGAGTGAGCGGTCGCGGCTTGGCGATGCGCAGTGGCGTGCTGGCAACACTGATCGCCCTCACGACGGCAGGTGCGGCGTGGTCGCCACGCCTCGATCTCGCACTGGGATCAGGCGCATGGAGTGGACCCGGCGGCGTCAGTAGTGGCCTCCTCCTCTGGTACGACACCGCCGAGAGCACCACCATGGGACTCAGCCCAAAGTTGCGCTACTGGTTCGACAAGTCAGGAACATCACGGCACGCAGCGGTGAGCGTCAGTGCATACCAGCCGTACCCCACGCTTGCATCTGGCGTCCCCGCGTTGCAGTTCAACGGCGCAGCGATACACCTACCAGTCAGCATTCCACTTGAGCCGGCAACAGTGATGATCGTCTTCCGCCAGGCGAGTGAGGCGCTGAGCCATCCGCTGCTTGGCAGCAGCACGCGATTCTCGGGTATCTCACTTGAACAGGGAAAGCTTCGTGTTTACAGCAACGGCAGCGCTGCCGGGGCGACAACTGCTCGAACTACCACTGGGCTCACCATCACGACCGTGCGCACCGCAGCTGGTGCTGCAGACGGCATCCAATACAACGGCGGGGCTGAGATTCCCTTCACCATCACCACCTCTGAAAGCATCAATTGGGTTGGCGGCATGTTCACGGCCGGAGGCCCGAGATACTTCGTCGGCGCAATCATGGAGGTGGTGATTTGG
This sequence comes from uncultured Chloroflexota bacterium, assembly GCA_903938075.1. Lineage (GTDB taxonomy): Bacteria > Chloroflexota > Limnocylindria > Limnocylindrales > Limnocylindraceae > Limnocylindrus. The sequence goes on from CAJABS010000158.1 coordinate 10,007, forward strand.
GGGCGCTCGCTCTCAGCGAGTGAGCGGCTGGCTGCACACCGTGCCCTTGGTGCGAAATGGGGGATCAGCGTCCCTTGAGGCATAGACCTCTCTCTCGAAGTGCGACGTCCGCCAACCTGCCTCACATTGCCTTTATGATTCGCGCATTATGGTTGTAAAGGCGCTGATATTTGACTTTGACGGCACACTGACCCTTTCTGAGCCAGTACACATGAGCGCTTGGATTGAAATGGCCAAACAGCACTCTTTACCCCTGCCTGAAGGTTTTCTCGAGGCAGGCATTGGTCACACCGACCGCGAGGATGCGGAGATCCTGGCACAGTCCTGGGGCCGAAAGAACCCGCAGCACACCGGTACGAGCCTACTTGCCGAAAAGCGTGCGACATACCAGCGCAAAGCTTTGACTGAGAGCGTGTTGGTCGATGGCGTACCACAGATGCTGGCCCACTTCTCACGGATTTATCCGCTGGGGCTGGCAACGAGCGCGTCCTACGAAGACATTAACCCTACCTTGGAACGTTATGACCTGAGTCAGTATTTCAAGAGTGTGGTCGCGATTGAAGACGTGCGAAATGGAAAACCAGATCCTGAGATCTACTTCAAGAGCGCGCAGAATTTGGACGTAGAACCGAGCGCGTGCGTAGCCTTTGAAGACACGATCATTGGGGGAAATGCCGCCCGCGCTGCAGGCATGCGCGTAATCGGGATGACGACCACATTTGCGGAAAGAGATCTGGGGAAAGTGGTTGGGGCTATTCGTGATTTCCGCGATTTGTCAGCTGTTGAGGGACTATTACTATGACGCTAGCGTCCTTTAAGGAGTCGCCGCGGTAGCGCGAACGAAAGTTTCGCCAACAGCGCAAGGCCAGCAGCGCCAGCAAGGGCGTACGGAACAGCGATCGTCAGAAGGTATTGCGGCCACTTTGTGGGCCAGAAGAGGAGCGCGATTGCACCGAGGCCGAGCCAGATTGCATAGACCGGCCGATTGCGGGCAAGCGGGATCAGGCCGACTAGAGCGAGCGGCAACATCCAGGTATCAAACTTCACCGCGAAGATGTTCTGGGCGTCGTGCCACGGCACCGACTGCATCAGCCAGATCAACTGTTGCCACGCTGGGAAGCCGGTGGATTGCACCTGCTCGCTTGTGGCGTATTCCGGGTGATAGGCGGCACTGGCGATCAGCCGACCGATTGGGTCGCTCCACAGGTACGGATTCACCGCGAAGAAGGCGAGTGCAGCAATCGCGCTCCAGCCGATTGCATCCTTAATGCGGATCGGTTCGCCGCGTCGCGTTCGTCGAAGACGATCAACAACGATGGCGAGCCCTGCGATGGCGTATGGATACTTCGCGCCGACCGCGAGCCCGATACCGATCGCGGAGGCGAGATAGGCGAGCCGACGCCGGCGTGCGTTCGACATGCTGCGGGCCAGCTCATAGAGAGCAACACCGAGTAGCGAGAAGAGGAGTGGAACCGCCTCAAGCATGACCTGACTGGTGTACTTGATCACCCAGGTGCTGGTTGCCAGCAGCAGGGCGGCGACTGGGCTGACGAGCGCCAGCGTCGTAACAGAGAGCACGCCGAAGGCACTCTGCATCTGGCGCACGGCGGCAAGTGTCGGCCGGTGCATCAACTCGTAGGGGTTTGCGGTAACGGGAAGCTCGGGGATGCGCTGAATCGGCTCCATGCTGAGCATGACTGTTGCGATCAGGATCTTGACGAACTGGGGATGCTCAATGCGGTAGTTGTTCTCTAGGAGGATCCCTGGGTTCCCCGTGCGGATCTCGTCCGCAAAGATTTGACCGGCACGCATGTAATCGTCCTCATCAAAATCAATGGGGAGGCGGGCCGCTTGGCCATGCAGCAGGAGTGCGAGGGCGGTAAGCAGCCCAACAGCTCCGAGCCGAGCCGCTCGTTCAACGCGTGTCATGCCGAGAGGGTAGCGGCCGAGGCACCATCGAGAAGCCACGTTGCGTGCGGCAGGAGGGCACCCTTCGCTGGCGCATCAGCGATCGGCGTGGTCTCGGCAAAGATGCGCGCAACGGCCGCGGCTTTCGCTGCGCCCGGCGCCAGAGCGATGACCTCACGGGCAGCCGCCAGCATGCCGAGCGAAAACGAGAGGCGCGGCACATGCGGCTCAATGTGGGTCGGGGCGGGAACCCCATCGGCCACTGGAGCATTGGGGAGGGCAAGCGGCGAGCCCGGGAAAACGCTCAGACAGTGTCCATCGCCACCAACTCCGATCAACACCAGGTCAAAGACTGGGAACCCTTCGGCGGTATGCGCAACCCCTACAGATCGCAACTCGGCAAGGTAGGCCTGTACTGCGGTGTCGGCGCTCGTCTCTGAGGTTGGCCATGGGTGCACTGCAGTTGGCGGCAGTGGCGATGCTGCACCATCGGTGCCTGGGCTCAGCAACTGCGCATCGAGTGGCTGCAGATTTGAGAGCGGATCGGTACGAGACACGAACCGATCGTCACCGAACCAGATCTGCGTCTGCGCCCATGGCATGCGAGCGGCTCGTGACGGCTCACGCAGTGCGCGGTAGAGCGCGGCAGGGGTAGAGCCTCCTGTCGTGCAGAGGTGGAAGATGCCGCGTGCCGCAACGGCGGTGACTGCCGCATCCACGACGCGATCAGCGGCTACCGAAGCTACGTCTGCCGCATCGCTCAGGATGCGGACCGACGGCTGGCTCATCCGATCAACGCGCCCATCGTGCGCAAGATTGCGGGAGAGAGTGGATCAACCTCACCGTACTCCAACGATTCACTGAGCAACGTCGCCTCAGTCCATCGAGGGGCCTGGAAGGTGCGCTCGTGGACCACCGCACCGTTGATCATGGCGGTTGCACGGGTGGAGGTTGAGTCGGCACGAACCTCCAACTCGAAGTGGTCGCCACGTCGGTCTGCTCCGATTCGGACAGCGATAGTGGTCCCGGCGCCAAGAACAGATGCAACAGGGTTGAGCGACACAGTGATGGGGTGCCGAAGTGCGTCACGCAGCTCGGCACTCCACGCTGCACCATCAACCGCATGAAGCGGCGTGTGCGTGGTGGCGCGTAGACGCGAAGCAAGCCAGGCGACGTGATATGCGGGGCGCACCACATTGACTGGAGCGCTTGACGTTGGGCTACCAGAAAAGTCGATCGTGATGGAGTTAATGGCGTTCAAGTATGGCGCGGAAGAGACGTCATCAAACATGGTGGCGATAGAGTCTCGCCAACGACCTTGGCGTAGGAGTGCGAAGTCGGTGAGCGCCACACCAGCACTCTCCGCAGCTGCAGCAAGATCACGGATCGTGGCGAGACCGTCGCCTGGCTGCGTTGCACCATCAACAATGACGCGATCCACGCCACGCAGAAGTTGTCGCACATCGCTCTCGGCGGCGTTGATTGGGGCATCCCACCAGAGGAGTGTTGGAAGGTCATGGAGGGAGAGTGGGGGGACGATGCTTGCCAAGTGATGCGCCGCAGGGCCGCCTGCATCAATCCAGAGCAGCTCGGTGCAGGCCGACGTACCGTCGCCGCGTGGTGTGACCGCACAGAAGACTTCCAAGCGCGCCGCAAAGGTCGCCGGACCGTCGGGATCACGCGGCACGATAAAGAGGGTGCGCGATGGATTCCGCGGGAGGGTTGCCAACACAGAGGCGGCGTGCGCAGCTCGCTCTTCACCATTCGCAACCACAGCAAGATTCATCACCCCAGTGCGCACGGCAATCGGCTCCGCAGTAGTGGAGTCTTTCGGTGAATCAGAGACCAAGAATCGGCGCGCTTCACTGCTTGCCCATAACTTGTCGAGCAGGGCATCCGCCTCGGCAACCGTTGAGGCGCTAGACGACCAGCGCAGTGACGATGCGAGGATGGAGTTCAGACTCATCAGTGCCCTGCGGCGCTCAGCTTAGAGGCGGCGCCAGCGGCGCCCCTCTCGGGTGAGCAGTTCGTCGGCGGCCTCGGGCCCCCACGTTCCGGAGGTGTAGTTCGGCATCTCCGGCTCTGGGCCAGCAATCCAGGCGTCGATGATCGGGTCAACGATCCGCCAGGCGGCCTCGACCTCGTCGGCACGCGTGAAGAGCGACGCGTCGCCCAAGAGAGCGTCAAGGATGAGCGTCTCGTAGGCGTCGGGGCTCTCAACCGTGAAGGCTGAACCGTAGGCAAAGTCCATGTTGACCGGGCGAACATCAATGCCCAAACCTGGAACCTTCGCGGCGAACTTGAGCAGGATCCCTTCGTCGGGCTGAATGCGAATAACGAGCAGATTGGACTCAGGCTCCTCGCCAACGGTAGGGAAGAGGCGCTGCGGTACATCCTTGAACTGGATCGCGATCTCGGTGGCCCGCTTCGGGAGACGCTTCCCCGCGCGAAGGTAGAAGGGGACACCCGCCCAACGCCAGTCATCAATCTCCAGGCGTGCCGCAACAAATGTTTCGGTTTCGCTGGCAGGGTCAACCGCAGGCTCACTTCGATAGGCAGACGTCTCTGTCGCCCCAACCCAGCCTGGGCCGTACTGGCCGCGAACCACCGACTGATCAACCTTCTCAACGGGGATCGGTCGAATGGCGCGGAGTACCTTCACCTTCTCGTCGCGCAGTGCCTCAGCTTCGAGGTTTGCCGGCGGCTCCATCGCCACCAGCGTGAGCAGCTGCAGTAGGTGGTTCTGCAAGATGTCTCGCAGTGCCCCCGTCTCTTCGTAGAAGGCGCCGCGTCCCTCAACGCCGATTGACTCTGCCACGGTGATCTGCACATGGTCGATGTAGCGGCGATGCCAGATCGGCTCAAAGATCAGGTTGCCGAAGCGGAAGATCAGGATGTTGCGCACCGTCTCTTTGCCGAGGTAGTGGTCGATGCGATAGACCTGCGACTCACGGAAAACCTTGCCAACCTCGCGGTTCAGCTTGACCGCCGTCTCGAGGTCTCGGCCGAACGGCTTCTCGATAACGATGCGGCGCCAGCCGCCATCGGCCGTCTCGTGATCCAAGCCCGCCGCACCGAGACCGCGCACGATCTCTGGGAATGACGAGGCTGGTGTCGCTAAGTAGTAGAGGCGATTCCCGTCGGTGCCAGACTCTGTGTCGATAGCGGCAAGCTTGGTCGACAGCGATGCGTAGGCCGCCGGCTCGTCGAAGCCGCCCTGGTGATAGGTGATGCGCGCAGCGAACGCCGCCCACTTCTCCTCGTCTACTGGGGTGATGCGCGCGTGCTTGTCGAGTGAGGTGCGGAGCGATGTGCGGATCTCTTGATCACTGAACGGTCGTCGACCGAAACAGACGAGCGCGAATCGCTCTGGTAACAAGTTGCCAACCCAAAGGTGGAAGAGCGCAGGGACAACCTTGCGGTGCGCAAGATCCCCCGTTGCTCCGAAGAGGACCACCACATGCGGGTCGGGGACGCGCTCAATGCGCAACCCGGCGCGAAGCGGATTCTTCGCCCCCTTCTTTGCCGCAGGCTTTCGCGTCTTCTTGCCGAGTCGAAGATCGCGAATTGTTGCGTGCCCCTCAGGGGGCGTTTGCGGACTCACTCCGACTTCACCGAGTGGCCACCAAACTGATTACGCAGCGCGGCGAGCACCTTCGCTGAGTACGAGTCGTCCTGTCGCGAACGGAAGCGCGTCAGCAGGGAGAGGGTGATGAGCGGTGCTGGCACATCGAGGTCGATCGCCTCCTGCACCGTCCAGCGGCCTTCGCCGGAATCTGCAACCCAGCCCTTGATTCCCTTCAGGTCGCTCCCCTCGGCGCGGAAGGCGCGCGCGGCGAGCTCAAGGAGCCAGCTGCGCACAACCGAACCCTGCATCCAGAGGTCGCTCACCTTGGCAAGATCGAGCTGATAGCGGGACTTCGCAAGAATCTCGAACCCTTCGGCGTATGACTGCATCATTCCGTACTCGATGCCGTTGTGCACCATCTTTACGTAGTGACCAGCACCAGAGCCGCCACAGTGCATGTAGCCATCCTTTGGCGCAAGGGTGATGAAGATCGGCTCAAGTGCCTTTACTGGCTCAGCGTCGCCGCCGACCATCATGCAGTAGCCGTTCTCGAGGCCCCAGACGCCACCAGAGGTTCCGGCGTCAATGAAGTGAATGCCGTGACCGGCAAGCTTCTCGTGTCGGCGAATGGTGTCGTGGAAGTTGGAGTTGCCGCCATCAATGATGGTGTCGCCCTTGGAGAGGAGCGGAATCAGCTCGTCGATCATTGCCTCGGTGGCATCGCCGCTCGGCACCATGACCCACACGCGCTTCGGGGAGGTCAGGCTATCGAC
>CAJABS010000159.1 GCA_903938075.1 uncultured Chloroflexota bacterium
GAGCCCTCAAGGAGTGAGCCGTTCCAGGTGGCGGTCGCCGTTCGCGTGGTCATCATTAACCCCCCTTAATGCTTCAACAGCCCCGCAGCATCCTTGGCGGGATTCCGCGATACTACGCCTGTTGGGCACTGCTGCCCACTCCAATCGGTGAATAGAGGGGGTTCCATGTTTTTCCTGACCAAGCTCGCGGTCGCTCGACGCAGCGTGACCATCCTGATCGCACTCGCAATCTTCGGCGGGGGCGTGGCGAGCTGGGGGAGCCTGAAGCAGGAGCTGCTTCCAAACATCGATTTCCCAATCGTGACGATCATCGCCCCGTATCCAGGGGCTGGAACCGCCGATGTAGCCGACCAGGTGGCTGCGCCGATTGAGGCCGCTGTCGCTTCAGTCGCAGGGGTTGAGTCACTCCGCTCCGTCTCAACGACTGGGCTCGGCTTCGTCTCTGCCCAGTTTGCCTACGGGAGCGACGTTAAGGAGATCGTGCGTCAGATCGAGACTGCCATCGCCGGGTCCCGCCTCCCCTCAGGCGTGACCCCAGTGGTTCGCAATTTCAACATCAACTCTTCCGCCGTTGTGATCGCCACCCTGATCCCTAAGGGCGATACAACGCTGACCGAGCTTGCCGCCCTTGCACAGAGCGAGCTCATGCCGAGCATTCGCGGCATCAGTGGCATTTCGGCCGCCGATCTCTCGGGTGGCGTTGAGACGCAGGCCTTTATTCAGCTTGATGCAGCCAAGCTCGCCGCGACCGGCGTCACCATGTCGCAAGTACAGGGTCTAATTCAGGCGAACAATCTGACCTTCCCAGGTGGTCAGCTCCCGGTTGGCACAACCTTGGTGCCAGTGTCAGCCACAGGTCGCTTCACCTCCGTTGCCGACCTTGAGAACCTCATCGTTGGCGGCGGGGTATCACCTGCCGGTCAGCCGTTCGCCGTCTTTCTTAAGGATGTCGCGACCGTCTCGCTCGCCGAGGTGCACACCACCGGCTGGTCCGAGACGAACGGCACCCCTGGCCTCACCATCAGTGTGAGCAAGTCGGCCGAGGCCAATACGGTCACGACCGCGCAGGACTCGATCGCCGCCATCGAAAAGTTCGCCGAAGCACATGCAGCACAGGTGAATCACTCAATCGTCACCGACTCGTCCATCTTCATCCTCGAATCCATTGATGCCCTCCTGAAGGAGGGCGGCCTAGGAGCAGCCTTCGCCGTCGTCGTGATCTTTGTCTTCTTGCTGAACCTGCGCTCAACCATCGTCGCTGCGGTAAGCATTCCGCTGAGCGTTTTGGCGGCCATCATCCTGATGTCGGTGACCGGAATCAGCATCAACATCATGACCCTTGGCGGTCTCGCCGTAGCGGTTGGCCGGGTCGTCGACGACTCAATTGTGGTGCTCGAAAACATCTACCGACACCGCAGCCAAGGCGAGCCGATCGGTGAAGCGGTGCTCAACGGCACACGCGAGGTCTCCTCGGCGATCACCAGCTCGACCATCACGACGATTGCGGTCTTCTTGCCGCTCGGCGTCGTGGGCGGCCTGATCAGCCAGTTCTTCCTCCCCTTCGCGCTCACCGTCACCTACGCTCTGCTCGCATCGCTGATTGTTGCCCTCACGGTGATCCCGGTGCTCGCCTACTTCTTGGTCAAGGTGAAGGGTTCGAAGGCAACGATTCCGTACGCGGTCGACACCGACCACGAGGAGGTCTCCATCTGGGGGCGTCTCTATCTGCCAGTGCTCGGGCTTGCGCTGCGTCGTCGCGCAACGAAGTTCGCCACCCTGCTCATTGCGTTCAGCCTCTTCCTTGGGGCCACCTCGCTCGCAGGGTCTATCCCAACTCAGTTCTTGAACAGCGGTAGTGAGAAGGTTCTGACGGTGACGGTCAACCCGCCACTCGGCACCTCGACAGAACGCGTGCTTACGCGCAGCCGCGTCGCCTACGAGATTCTTGCCAAGGATCAAACGGTTGAGTTGGTCACCACCTCAATTCCGAGCGCGGATTCAACAGGCACGCAGACGCTCGTCGCAGCTACCACGGGCCGGGCGCCGAACGCTGCACGCATGACGGTCGTCCTCAGCTCCGATACCGATCTCGCTGAAGCGAAGACGCGGTTGGCGGAATCACTCGCCGAGGTCGGCACCCAGGGATGGACCGTGACAGTGGAAGAGATCGGCTTTGCCGCCGGCTCTAACGCGATCTCGGTGATCATTACTGGCGAGCAAGCCGCTGACGTAGAGGCCGCATCGGATCTTCTCGTTACGACACTCGCCACAAACAGTGATCTCGCAAACGTCAAGAGCGATCTCGTGAAGGCTGGCCGCCAAATTGAGATCACGGTCAACCCGTCTGCAGCTGCGATGGCCGGTCTCTCGGCAGCGCAGGTAGCCGGAGAGGTGCGCAATCTCCTTGTCGGTTCGCAGCTCGGGCAGATCACGATCGATGGCTCAAAGGTGAATCTCTCCATCAAAATTGATAGCAGCTCCATGACTGACGTTGACGCGCTCGGCGCGTTCCTTGTTGGTGGCGCGAAGAAGGTGCCACTCAGCAGCATCGCAACGATCGAGGAACTCTCCGTTCCTTCCAGCGTTACGCGCATCGACCAGTCGCTCGCCGCTAACGTGACGGGTGAGATTGCGGTCGCCGACACAGGCGCCGTGAACACCGCCGTTAAGACAGCGGTTACGGAACTGCAGGATGCAGGGAAGTTGAGCAAGGTCGACGTGCGCCTCGCCGGCGTGACGGAGCAGCAGAACGAGTCGTTCGGCGGCCTCTTCACGGCGATGGCCGTTGCGATCCTGCTCGTCTACCTGACCATGGTGCTGGTCTTCAACTCGCTGGTTGATCCGCTCGTGATCATGTTCAGTCTGCCGCTCGCCGTCATCGGCGCCTTCCCGGCGCTCTTGCTCACCGATCGTCCGATTGGCATCTCGGCACTTATCGGGTTCTTGATGTTGATCGGTATCGTGGTGACGAATGCCATCGTGCTGCTCGACCGCGTTGAACAGCTCCGCCATGAGGGGGTCCCAACCAAGGACGCCCTGCTGCGCGCTGGCGCAACACGCGTACGCCCAATCCTGATGACCGCGATCGCAACGATCCTGGCCCTCCTACCGCTCGCGATGGGACCAAGCGAGGGATCGATCATCGCCGCCGAGTTGGGAACCGTGGTGATTGGCGGGTTGCTCTCGTCAACCCTGCTCACCCTACTCGTGGTGCCGGTGGTCTATAGCTTGGTTGACGGGCTCAAGGAGAACCTCTCACGAGGGAAGCGGGTAAAGGCCGCCTAATCGGGGCGTCCGCCCAATCCTGATAGGATCAGTCGGGATTACCCCGCACGGTCCAGCAGGGAAGAGGAGGCTCCATGACGGTCGCTAAGGAGACGGTTCGCGACGAACGGGAGCAGTACGCCTTCCACGACGACATCACCTACCTGCGTGAGACGAAGGCCGGCCTCACCGAGGCGACGGTTCGGGAGATCTCCGAGACGAAGGGCGAGCCAGCCTGGATGCTGGAGTATCGCCTTCGCGCCTTCAAGCACTTTGAGGCGCGTGCGATGCCGATGTGGGGTGGCGACCTCACCAAGCTCGACTTCTCAAAGATCGTCTACTACCGCAAGCCATCCGAGCGCGAAGAGAAGTCGTGGGACGACGTCCCCGATCAGATCAAGAAGACGTTCGAGCGACTCGGCATCCCTGAGGCGGAGCGCAAGTTCCTTTCGGGCGTTGGCGCGCAGTACGACTCCGAGGTTGTCTATCACTCCGTTCGCGAAGACCTACAGAAGCTCGGCGTCGTCTTCATGGGTACTGACCAGGGGATGAAGGAGTACCCAGAGATCTTCAAGAAGTACTTCGGCACCGTTGTACCGGCAGA
>CAJABS010000160.1 GCA_903938075.1 uncultured Chloroflexota bacterium
CCCAGAAGCCGTGCGCATCGGAGAAGTCGTAATCGGGGAGCTTCAGCGTGTCGGGGTGCAGGTACCAGTCGCAGACGACGCGCGATCGACCAGGGCCGAGCGGCTCAATCATGTGCACCATCAGGTAGTCGGGGTGGAGCGAGAGGAGCAGGTTCGGCCACACGGCGAAGTACTGGATGCGCTTCGCGTCGGTCTCGGTCATCCCCTTGAGCCATGGGCGCGAGTGCGACCCTTTGTCGAGGCCCATGGTGAGCGCCTCGCCGACGAGCGGCTGCCAGCCACCCTTCCACCAACCACGCGCCGGAATATCTTCGCCAAGGTCGTACGGGGTGAGCGCATTCAACTGCGGATGCACCCCTGGGCAGTGATAGCACTCGGAGTAGTTCTCGACGAGGATCTTCCAGTTTGCCGCCACGTCGTACGTCTCGCGCTGGGCGAGTCGCAGTGGCGCGAAGTCGAAGCGTGCAAACACGTCAACAAGATCGTCGAGGTACGTGAGAAGCGGCTCAGCCTCCTTGTCGAGGGTGAGGAAGACGAATCCCTGCCACGTCTCGCAGCGCAGCGGCACCAGGTCGTAGTCGCCGGGATTGAATCGCTTCAAATCTTCGGTGTGCTTCGCCTTCTGCAGCTTGCCGTCGGGGCCGTAGACCCAGGCGTGATACGGGCAGACGATCTTCTTCGCCTCGCCGCAGTCGGGCTTACCGTCGGCGGGCCCTTCAATAAGCGTTGCGCCTCGGTGGCGGCAGGCGTTGATAAAGGCGTGCAGCTTGTTGTCTTCGCCGCGCGAGATGATCACCTGCTCACCAGCGAACTCCAACAGTCGATAGGAGCCGACGTTTGGCGTCTCCTCTTCGCGTCCGACGCAACGCCACTCGTGGCGGAAGATCTCCTGTGACTCCCAGTCGAAGATCGCCTGGTCGTGGAAGACCTGTGGGGGGAACATGTCGGCCTCGTCAAAGGGGCGACGCACGGCGGCAATGGCGGCCGGGTCGAGCGGGGCAGGGCGCTTCGCAATAATCATGCCGCTATGGTGCCACGCCGCGGGGCTATTTGAGAGGGGCGTTGAGCCGATATAGGTCCCCCGTTGGTCCGGTCACCTCAACCTCGAGGCGCCCGTCGCGATTCAAGGTTGCGCGTCCACGGCTGCCATCTGATCCGGTCAGGGCAAGCTCGCCGTAGGCCCGAATGGTGGTGCCACGCAGGGAGGGGGCAAGCTCAGTGGTGATGGTGCCGCGCCCCTCGCCCCACCAGGCGGCGAGCCCGGCGCGGTGCCCGGACTCGTCAATCGCGAATGAGAAGGTCGACGGCGCCGCCATGCCAAGACCGCGCAGGCCCACCGTGGTCCCGAGGATTCGCTCACTGCCACGGAACTGGCCAATCTCGGGAAGTGAGAGATCGACCTCAGCGGCAATGCTGCGGCCATCCCCGGCGCTCCGAGCGGTGATGAGCGCGCCCGTTTGGCGGTCGCGCTCTTCTACTCGTCGCTCCTGTGTGAACTCTGGCTGGCGATACCCCTTGCCGTACGTTGTTGCGGCCGCAACGGCGTAGTAGGCGAAGCAGGCGAGTGCCGCTGCATACTCTGGCCCACCTCGGCGCTTGACGGCCAAGAGGTCGCGCAGCGGGAGCAAGATGCGGCTCTTCGCCGCGCGTCGCGCCAGGTATTGCAGGAACGATGTCCCGTGGGTCTCATACGCAGCGCGCTTATCGCCAGACGGAGAGAACGCTGGCCTAGGGACCTGTTCATCGAGTCGAATCACCATCTCCCTATCGTAGACCGAACAAGAGGGTTCGCGGCTACACTCCTCCGCATGTCTGAACGTCGCGTCACGAAATCCGCAACACTCGACCTCACCCTGGCCGCGGCGCTATGGGGTGGCATGTATGTGGTCTCTGCAGAAACGTTTGACGCAGTTCCCCCTGCAACGCTGAGCCTGCTGCGGCTCATTCTCGGAGTAGCTGCACTTGCGCTCGTTGCTGCACTGCGCGGTGAATCGCTCGGCTGGCGGCAAGCTCCAAAGCAGGCCGTTCTCTTTGCGGGGGTGGCGGTTGCCGCCTCGATGCTCTTGCAATTCGGAGGAACGGCACTGACCTCTGCGGTGGAGGGTTCGGTGGTGACCATGGCAACGCCGGTCTTCGTGCTGATCTTTGGGCGCCTCATTGAGGGTGTTGCCGTGCCTCGCCAGGCATGGGGCGGGATTGCCCTCGCCACGGCAGGTGTCGTGGCACTTGGGCTCCGCTCGGCCAGCCCCAACCCTGGCGGCACACCGGAAGATTCATTTGCACGTCTAGTCGGCGTGACCATGCTCATTGGAGCGGGTGCGACCTGGGCGCTCTTCTCAAGCCTTGGGCGACCCGTGGTGGCGGCGGTCGGCGCACGGAACGCAGTGACCCTCTGTGCGCTCGTTTCGATCCCGTTCCTGATCCCGTTCTCGGCGGCTGAAGTAGTGCTTGTTGGAATCAACCTTGCCGATGCCACCGCCCCGTTCACGCTGTTCGCGATCGCCTATCTCGGTATTGGCTCGACGGCGATCGGCTGGAGCAGTTGGTACCGCGGCTATGCAGCTGCAC
>CAJABS010000161.1 GCA_903938075.1 uncultured Chloroflexota bacterium
AGCCAGGCCTCAAGGCGCTCCTGGTAGGCGCTGAGTTTGAAGAACCAGTTGCGCTCGGTGAGCCACTGCAACGGGATCCCTGGATGGTTCGGGCAGACCGTCTTGTCGCCCTCTTTAACGACATCGTCGGCGTTGCGGAACCCTTCATTGGGGCAGTACCAGCCCTCGTAGCTGCCGACGTAGATGTCGCCGGCGGCAAAGGATCGTCGCACCATCTCCTGTGCGGCGAGGGTGTGGTCCGCGTCGGTGGTGCGAATGAACCGATCCGGGCTAATCAGCAGCTTCGCCTCGCTCGCCTGGAAGAGGGCGACCTTGGCGTCAACGAACGCCTTTGGGCTCATCCCCTCCTCTGCGGCGCGGGCGGCGATGTTGACCGAGTACTCGTCGGTACCCGTTAGGAAGCGGACCTCATCGCCGCGCATGCGGCGCCAGCGAGCGATGGCATCGGCGCCAATCACCTCGTAGAGCGTGTGCAGGCCAGGCTTGTTGTTGGCATACGCAATGGCCGTTGTTAGGTAGTACCGCATCGTGGGCGATTGTCGCAGAAGAGCGCGGCCGGAGCGCGATACGCCCGCAGTATCCGCACGGTGGGAGGCTGCCAGAGCAGGCGTTCGGCTCCTGCGGGCCGCGTGGCCCGGGCCGCTGCCGCATCAGGAGGCGCAATGAACAAGGTCATGCTCGCCGGCAGGATCACCAAGCCCGTCGAGTTGAAATCGCTCCCCTCGGGCTCAAAGGTCGCCGTGGGGAGTGTCGCAACCCACGACTTCCGCGGCGGCGAGGAGCGAACGGAATTTCATCGGCTCGTCTTCTGGGAGAAGCTCGCCGAGATTGCTGCCGCCCATCTGCAGGCGGGCTCGCTCGTGAGCATCGACGGGCGCCTCAAAACCCACGAGTGGGAGAGCGAAGGGTCACGCCGCTGGATGACCGAGGTGATTGTGAATCGCTTGGAGTTCCTCGGGCCAAAGCCACAGTCTGGTGATCCGGTGGCACAAGGGTCGGAGCCGACGGATCTTGGCGAGGCCGAGTACGGCGAGGAGATCGCGCCCGTTCGCGCCTAGCGCTCGTCGTCGACGCTCTCTGGTGCCGCGTCGTCGTGGGCGAGGTTCCAGAGGCGTCGACGCTCAAGCCCCCACAGCGTGGCGACGCGCCGAATCGCCGAACTTCGTGGCTCACCCGCCGCCACGGCGCGCTCAACGAGTTCGAGTGCTACGGCATAGGGGCCTTCCGGATCATCTGAACTCGGAAGGCTCTCTACCTCCTGCGCACCGACAACGATGACGAACTCGCCACGCGCATCGATCTCTCCTGCGTCCACCGCCGCTGCGAGTGCGGCGAGGGTGCCGCGGCGAATCTCTTCATGCAACTTGGTGAGCTCGCGACAGATGGCGCCGATTCGCTCGCTGCCACACACGCGCGCCAGGTCACCAAGTGTTGCGGCCACACGCGGTCCCGCCTCATAGATCACGGTGCCGCGCTCATCCGCTGCGATCGCACCAAGCACCTTGATCCGATCAGCGCCGCTGCGAGGAAGGAATCCTTCGAATGACCAGCGTGGGCCTGTGACGCCCGCTGCGACAACCGCCGCAAGGAGGGCCGATGCACCAGGGATCGGAATCACGCGGATCCCTGCAGCGATTGCCGCCGAGACGAGCGTTCCACCGGGGTCACTGATGAGTGGCGTTCCCGCATCGCTGATCAGCGCGACGGCGGTCCCAGATTGCAAGCGGGCAATGATTGGCGCGACTCGGTCGGCCTCATCAAAACCTGGCAGGGCCGTCAGCTCTGTGTGCACGTCGATGCTGGCGAGGAGCGGGCGGGAGACACGTGTGTCTTCGGCAACGATCAGCCCGACCCGGCGCAGCACAGCTGCTGCTCGTGGCGTGAGATCGGCGAGATTGCCGATTGGGGTGGAG
>CAJABS010000162.1 GCA_903938075.1 uncultured Chloroflexota bacterium
CTGCGCGAAGTGCGGTGCCACTGTTGAGGTGTTGCACGGCATCGACGAGCAGCAGGCTCGGACCCACGAAGATTGTGGTGGGTCGCTCGAGCGACAATTCTCTGCGGCGAGCGTGCACTTCAAGGGGAGTGGTTGGGCCAAACTTGATCGCCGCAGCGGCGGTTCAGGCTCCTCGGATGCGCCTGCGAGCACGCCAGCCCCCGCCCCAAAGAGCGACGCGAAGTAGGCGTTCTCCCTGATCGGGTAGGCTTCCCCGCAATGAGCATCAACGCCGACTCCTCGAAGACCCTCGCTGGAACCCCAGCGGCTGACGCGACCCCGGCGGTCTCGGAGCTCGACACCATCGTCTCGTTGGCGAAGCGCCGAGGCTTTGTCTTCCCCAGCTCCGAAATCTACGGTGGCATCAATGCGGTGTGGGACTACGGCCCACTCGGCGTTGAGCTGAAGAACAATGTGAAGCGCGCCTGGTGGCGCAGCATTGTGCAGGAGCGCCACGAGGTAGTTGGACTCGATGCCGGGATCTTGATGCACCCCCAGGTCTGGAAGACTTCTGGTCACGTCGGCTCTTTCAGCGATCCACTCGTTGAGTGCACCGCCTGCAAGCGACGCTACCGCCTCGATGAGCTCCCAGGCACCGGCGACCTCACCACCACGCAGTTGGCCGACGCAGAGATCGTCGCCAAGATGGGCCTGAAGTGCCCGGATTGCGAAGGCACACTCACTGCGCCGCGCCACTTCAACCTGATGTTTAAGACCTTCATGGGCCCCGTTGAAGAGGATGCCTCTGTGATCTACCTACGCCCCGAGACGGCACAGGGCGCCTACGTGCAGCACAAGAACGTGCGCGATTCTTCGCGCAAGAAAATCCCGTTCGGCATCGCCCAGATTGGCAAGTCATTCCGCAACGAGATCAGCCCAGGAAACTTCGTCTTCCGCATGCGCGAGTTCGAGCAGATGGAGCTCCAGATGTTCGTGCGCCCCGACGAGGCGGCCACCGCTGCGTTTGAAGAGTGGCTGCCACGCCGACTCGAGTGGTACAAGTCGTACGGCGTTTCGCCGGAGCGTCTGCGCATGCGCGAGCATGCCCCTGACGAGTTGGCCCACTACGCCAAGCGCGCCATCGACGTGGAGTACCGCTTCCCGTTTGGCTGGAAGGAGCTTGAGGGGATTCACAACCGTGGCGACTTTGACCTTTCGCGTCACGCCGCCGAGAGCGGCGAGAGCCTCGACTACTTTGACCCTGCCACCGAGACCTCATTCACCCCATGGGTGGTCGAGGCCGCCGCTGGTGCCGATCGTGCCGCCTTCACCTTCCTGATCGACGCCTACCGCGAAGAGGTGGTGCGCGACGAGAAGCGCGTCGTTCTCTCGCTGCATCCGGAACTCGCGCCGTACAAGGTGGCGGTCCTGCCGCTCCTCAAGAAGCGCGACGACCTTGTGGAGATGGCGCACCGCATTCGCAACGGGCTCTCACGCGAGTTCACCGCCGTCTACGACGACACTGCCGCCATCGGCAAGCTCTACCGTCGCCAGGATGAGATCGGCACGCCGTGGTGCATCTGCGTCGACGTGGACTCCATGGACGATAACGCAGTGACGGTGCGCGATCGCGACACGATGGAGCAGGAGCGCGTCAGCGCCGATCGACTCGAAGAGTTCTTCCTCGCAAAGCTGCGCGCCTCACGCCCGTAGGCGCTAAGCCTCGGTCGCGCCCGTCGGCTGCTTGCCAGCTGGCCAGTAGAGCTCCTTGTGAATTGCGTCGGCAGGTAGGCCGAATGCGGCGAGCTCGCTCTCTGCAGCGACGATCATCTCGGGGTTTCCGCAGAGGTAGGCAATTGCTTGACTTGGGTCAACACCGAGATCACTGAGTGCGGATTGAATGATGCTCTCGACGCGGCCCGTGCGGCCCGTCCAGCCAGCATTGAGTGGATCAGCCGGTCGTGAAATGGTTGGAACGTAGGTTGCCGGGTACGACCCGCTCTTCTCCCACCCCTCGATCAACTCGCGGTAGCCGATGTCGCTGACGTAGCTCACACCATTGAGGTAGATCGCACGTCGCGGGGCACCGTCGTCGGCGAGAGTGCGCGCCATGCTAACGAACGGCGCGATCCCTGTGCCCGAAGAGACGTAGATCTGCACCCGTGTGTCGGCGGGCTCCATCGTGAACTTTCCCTTAGGTGCGAGCACGCGCAGTCGGTGGCCGACAGGGAGCGAGAAGACGAGCGGCGTAAACGCGCCACCGCGAACGAGTCGAAGGTAGAGCTCGTAACCGCCGTCAAGGGCGCGTGCCGACGAGGCAACGGAGTAGGGGCGCTGCACGAACTTTTCACCAACCTTGACGCCGATCGTTACGTACTGGCCGGGCTCAAATGGGGTTGGCACGCCATCGGGCTTGATCCAGACGCGGGCGAGCGTGTCGGTATCGTCGATGCGTGCCGCGAGGGTGGCGTTGTAGGCGGGATCGTCGGCCAGGATGCCGAACGAGGCGGGGGTTGCTGCCGTCTCTGCCATGGGGCCTCCTCGCGGTTGAAGCGACGCTGAGGGTCGCTGTTGCAGGGGAGTGTAGGGGAGGGGGCGTGCGCGCGCCTCGGTCCTGGGGATGGTCAGACTGCTATTCTGCGCCCAACAGCGCTTGACA
>CAJABS010000163.1 GCA_903938075.1 uncultured Chloroflexota bacterium
AACTTGGACGCGACTACCCACACCCGATCGTTGATCACGCCGAAGCGCGTCAGCGAACGCTCGATGCGTACAGCGCCGCGCTAAAGCCGACCGCACAAAAGTAATGGCCGGCGGGAAGCGGGTGCGAACAACGCAACCGCATCGGCCACCAAGTGAGCGCCCCGAGAAGATCTGCGTTGTCTGTGCTCGACCGTTCCAGTGGCGTAAGCGCTGGGAGCGTGTGTGGGAAGAGGTGAAGTACTGCAGCGACGCCTGTCGCCGTCGGCGAGGGTAGCGTGGCCCACCGAGGCACTACCGTTCCGTGGCAGCGGATCGTCACCATCTACGTGCTAGTGCAGTTTGCCGAGATCTTCGGCGTCGCCATGATCTATGCCTACCTACCGCTTGCACTTGAAGGGGCTGGCGTACCACTGGGTGATATCGCAACGGTGTCGGGTGCAGCGACAGCTGGCATCTTCATTGTCGGCGCACCGCAGGTGCCGATCTGGCTGGCTATTGCCGAGTTGCGATCGCGTCGACTCGTGATCGTGCGCAGTGGCTTGATTGCTCTGGTCGCGCTCATCGCCTTCGCTCTTGCCCAAGAGGCATGGCAGCTGATCGGCGCAACGCTCGCCCTCGGCTTCTGGCTCGGCAACACCGGCGTGATGCTGGCAACGATTCGCGAGGTTTCGCCAGAGCACGCACGCACCCGATCGATCGCCCTCTTCAGTGCGGCGGCACCGATGGGCTTCGCGCTGGGGCCACTCCTTGCCGGCGCAATGATTGATGGGCTCGGCCTCTCACTCGCCGCACCGATCATGGTCGCGGCGCTGCTCAACGCCGCACTCATCGTGGCGAACATCGTGGCAATCCCCGACGTGCGTCCCCACTACCCGCCGACCGGGGGCGTGCTCGAGGTGGCTCGCCGCGGCCTCCGCGAGGTCTTCGCGGATCGCAGGATTCGTGCGGGGTATCTGGTGCTTGGCCTCGCCATTGCGGGTGAGCGCATGCTCCGCCCCGTCTTCCCGCTGCGGATCGCCGAGGTGGTGATCGGCCCCTCCATTACGGGGATCGCCGAACCGCTTGCCGCCCCTGGTGTGGCGGGTGCCGTCGGCTTACTGACAGGGCTCTCGGCACTGGGGGGCGCCCTCCTTGCGCCACTCCTCGCCACACGACTCGTGCCTCGTCTCGGCATCCCGCGCGTCATGGCGGTTGGCTTCGCCGCCGCCGCCCTTGCAGCGGGGGCAATGATCGCCGTCTCAACGGCGCTCGGCCTTGCCCTCTCGAACACGCTCCTTGCCGCGGCCTCGGCGCTGTTGCAGGCGATGGTCTTCACCTGGCTGGCCAACTCCGTCACCGAGCGCCGTCGTACCGCCGCGCTCAGCCTCTCGCTCTTCCCCTTGTATGCGGGTGCCGTCGTTGGGCCACTGATCTCATCTGGCGCAACCCTCATCGGCACGCCACGCCCGGGCGATGCCCTTGCCCTCACCCCAGTCTTTCTCGGCTCGGTGCTGCTCCTCACACTCGGAATCGTTGCCGTGCGTCGCCTCCCCGCGGGAGACCGCAACGCGCGCTAGTCTGCGTACATGAAGCAGGTAGAGAGCGTTCTTGGTCCAATCAGCTCGGCAGACCTCGGTCTGACGTTGACTCACGAACACCTCTTGAACGATGTCCTCTCCTGGTGGCATCCGCCACTCGATGATTCACCGCGATCGCGCGAACTCGTCGATGAGAAGGTCTCCATCAGCAACATTTGGGAGCTCAAGCACGATCCGTTCATTAACAAAGACAACTGCTCCATGCAAGACATTGAGCTTGCCATCAAAGAGGTGCAGCGCTTTGTTGATCAGGGCGGGAAGACGATCATCGAGACGAGCGCCGACGGCAACGGCCGCAGCCCCGAAGGGCTTGCCACGATCAGCAAACGAACCGGGCTCAACATCATCATGGGAACGGGCTACTACCTCGATTCCTCACAGCCGGAAGAGAACGATGCGAAGAGTGAACACGACATTGCTAACGAGCTGATTCGCGACATCACCGAAGGTGCGCGCGGCACCAAGGTCAAGTCGGGAATCATCGGCGAGATCGGTGTCGGCAGTGAGTTCACCGCGCGTGAACGAAAGTCTCTCGCCGGTGCCTGCATCGCACAGCGTGAAACGCACCTCCCAATGCAGGTGCACATGCCCGCCTGGTTCCGCTACGGCGACGAGGTGCTCGACTTCTGCGCAGCGCACGGCGTGCCGATGGAGAGCATCGTGCTCTGCCACTCCAATCCAAGCGGTGACGATCACGAATACCAGACGCGTCTACTACGACGCGGCGCCTATCTGCAGTACGACATGATCGGTATGCAGGTCTTCTACGCAGATCAGCAGGCGTCGTGCACCAGCGATGAAGATGATGCCCGCAACATTGCTCGCCTCGTGCGAGACGGATTCGGCGAGAAGGTGCTGATGTCACAAGACATCTTCTTGAAGACGCTCCTGCGCTCGTACGGAGGCCCAGGATACGGGCACATGGTGGAGTTCTTCCTGCCTCGCCTCGCCCGGCACGGTGTGCCGCTCGAGCAGGGAATCGCGATGATGACGGCGAACCCGCGCCAACTCTTCGAATCGGCGAGCTAGCTGCGTGGTCAAGGTCCAGACCGTCACCGGCCCGATCGAGAGCGCCGAGATGGGGCTCACCCTCACGCACGAACACCTCTTCAACATCGTCACGCCGTGGTGGCACCCACCCTACGACGATTCCGCTCGCTCAAAGGAGCTCGTTGACGAGAAGGTCTCCATCACCAACGTGTGGGAGCTGCGCCACGACCCGTTCCTCAACAAGGACAACTGCGCGCTCGACGACATCGAGTCGGCCATCGTTGAGGTGAAGCGCTTCGCGGCACAGGGCGGCCGCACGATCCTTGAGGCCTGCGCCGATAAGGGGAACGGCCGCGACCCTGAGGGGCTCGCACGAATTAGCCGTGAGTCAGGCCTGAACGTAGTGATGGGGAGCGGCATCTTCCTTGACCCGGTGCACGGCCCAGAGCATCTTGATGGCAGCGTGCGCGAGATCGCCGACCGCATCGTGCGCGACCTCACCGTCGGCGCCCAAGGAACGAACATTCGCGCCGGCTTCATTGGAGAGATCTTTGTCGGTCAGCCGTTCACCAATCGCGAGCGCAACTCGCTCGCCGGTGCCTGCCTCGCGCAGCGCGAGACGGGTGTGCCGATTCAGATCCACATGCCAGGCTGGTATCGCCTTGGTGATGAGGTCCTTGACTTTGTTGCCGCGCAAGGGGTGCCGATGCAGAGCGTGGTGCTCTGCCACTCCAATCCGAGTGGCGACGATTACGAGTACCAGACACGCCTTCTGAAGCGCGGCATCTACCTGCAGTACGACATGATCGGTATGCAGGTCTTCTATGCCGACCAGCAGGCCCCCTGCACCAGCGACGAGGATGACGCCCGCAACATTGCGCGTCTCGTGCAGGCAGGCTACGGCGATCGCGTGCTCATGTCGCAAGACATCTTCATGAAGATCCTGCTGCGCGCCAACGGCGGCCCAGGCTACGGACATATCGTGGAGTTCTTCTTGCCGAGGTTGGCACGCCACGGGGTGCCGCTCCAGCAGGGAATCGCGATGATGACGGATAATCCACGTCGGCTATTTGAAGAGGCGCGTTAGCGCCAGAAGGGGGAGCTCATGGGAAAGCGCGTTCTGCTCGTTGGGGAGTCGTGGGTATCTGAGGCAACGCACTACAAGGGGTTCGACTCCTTCACCAGCGTCACCTTCCACTCCGGTGCCGATTGGTACAACGGCGCCCTTCGCTCCAAGGGTCACGAGGTCGAGCAGATGTACGCGCACGACGTGCCAGCAAAGTTCCCGCATACCGCTGCAGAGCTGAGCAAGTACGACGTGATCGTTCTCAGCGACATTGGCACCAACTCATTCTTGCTCCCAATTGAAACGTGGCTGCAGGGGAAGTCGACACCGAACCGCTTGAAGCTCCTCGCGGAGTGGGTCGAAAACGGCGGCGCACTGATCATGGCGGGCGGCTACCTCAGCTTCCAAGGATTTGAAGCGAAGGCTCGATTTGCCGGAACCGCTGTTGAAGCGGTACTCCCTGTGACCTGCCTTACCTACGACGATCGCGCGGAGACACCAGAGGGTGCGCAGCCGGTGATTGTTGATGCGAGCCACCCAGTGCTCGCCGGTGTTCCTGCCGGCATGCCAGCGCTGCTCGGCTACAACAAGGTGGTATTGAAGCCTGGTGCGACTCTTGTTGCAACGGTTGGCGGCGATCCGCTCATTGCCACCGCGCAGGTTGGCAAGGGTCGATCCCTCGTCTGGACGTCGGACATTGGCCCACACTGGTGCCCAGAGCCGTTCGTGCAGTGGAACGGTTTTGCGCCACTGATGTCAAACATGATTGATTGGGTCACGGCGAAATGAATTTTGCTGAGCGCATCGCCGCGTATGAGGCGGCAACCAAATCGTTTGAAGAGCAGGTTGCGGCACTTGATCGTCTCAAGCTTGACGTAAAACACCCAGAGGGCTGGTCGCCGCGTCAGGTGATCCATCATGTGGCCGACAGCGAGGCGCAGTCGTACGCACGTCTGCGACGCCTCGTTGCTGAGCCGGCTGGCTCCATCATTCAGGGGTACGACGAAGGCGCATGGGCGGTGAGTCCAGCGCTGGGCTATGAGACCGACCCCATTGAGACACCCCTCGCAGTGTTCTCGGCGGTGCGAGCAGCCTCACTCGCCGTGCTGCAGCACCTTGAAAACAAAGATCTTGCGCGCTACGGAGAGCACACAGAACGCGGCAGGTTCACGATCGCTGACTGGCTTGCGGGGTACACAAAGCACCCTCTCGACCACGGCGAGCAGCTCGCCAGGGCACTACGCGGGGAGCTTTTAGGCGGGGAACCGTTCTTGCCCCCCGAGCGTTAAGGTGGCGAGGGGCCCCTTCTGGGCCCACAACCGTAGGAGGCAGCTATGACCCGGGTACTCACCGCCGTTCTTATGCTTGGACTACTGATTGCGCCGGGCGTGCGTCCCGTAGCCGCCGCTGATGAGGTCACCCCTGTGCCGGCCTCTTCAGGCGTGGAGTGCCCACCCGTTGAGTATGTCGACGGCGTTCCAGTCATCCCTGAAGGGGCTCCTGCTGACTGCGCCTACATTCAGACCGTCGGCCCAGATGACCCATGTGCACCTGATCCCACCGGCGCAGTGCCAGAGATGTGCCAGACAGGGCTCCCAGTGGATCCTCCTGTCAGCGGTGAGGTCTGCTGGATCACATCCGACGGAAGCACGAACTGCCCGCGAACCGGCGGCGAGATCGCCCCGACGCTCGGTCGCCACTTTGCGCTCGTTGCGGTATCACTGAGCGGCGTTCGCTACGAAGTGACCGCTGGTCAGATGTATTTCGGTGATGACGGCAGCTTTAGCGCCACGAAGATCGGAAGAGCGTCGTGTAGGGAAAGAGTGT